>JAIBFE010000377.1 GCA_019459705.1 Thiobacillus sp.
CCGGCGCTGACCGCGCCATGGTGTTCCAGCATTACAGCCTCTACCCGTGGCTCAAGGTGATGGAGAACATCAAGTTCAGCCGTCGCCTCAGGCATGGGCGTGAAAATCTGACTTCCGCAGATGTGGAAGGCGCCTCCGGGCGTGCGGACGCGCTGTTGAGCCTGATGGGCTTGACCGCCGCCGCCGATGCCTGGCCCAACCAGCTGTCCGGCGGCATGCAGCAGCGCGTCGCCATTGCCCGCGCGCTGATGGGGCGGCCGGAGATTCTGCTGATGGACGAGCCCTTCGGCGCGCTCGACGCGCAGACGCGCGAAGTCATGCACGATCTCATTCTGCATGTTCACCGGCTGGAAAAACCGACGCTCGCCTTCGTCACCCACGATGTCGAGGAGGCCATTTATCTGGCTGACCGCGTGGTGCTGATGGCGCCGCGTCCCGGCCGCATCGACACCATCTACGACGTGCCGCTGCCAGCCGAGCGCGAGCAGGACATGAAGCACACGCCGGAATTCCTGCGCCTGAAGAAAGAGATCCTCGCGCGTATACGCGAGACATCGGGCATGAAGACCGACCAGGACATGCTGGATCAGCTCAACATGGAAGCCGCATCGTGAGTGAGCCCGTCCTTTGGCAGAACCTCACCTGGGAAGACGTCGCCGCGCTGCGCGACCGCGGCATCCGCATGGCCATCCTGCCGGTGGGCGCCACCGAGCAGCATGGGCCGCATCTGCCGCTCGGGGTCGACACGCTGTCGGCTGAAGCAGTCGCGCATGGCGCCTCGGCGCTGACCGGCATTCCGGTGCTGCCGAGCCTGGCCTACGGCTGCTCGCTCGGGCATTCACCGAAATGGCCGGGCACGATTTCGCTGCGGCCGGAAACGCTGTCGAAGCTGGTGCTGGAAATCGCCGAGTGGCTGCACACGGCCGGTTTCGACCGTCTGCTTTTGCTGAACGGTCACGTCACCAACTGGGCGCCGCTACGCTGCGGGCTGGAGAACATCCGTCATACGTTCCCGAATATGCGCGTCGCGTTGCGCTCGATCTGGGACATTTCCGACGAAGCGCATCGCCGTTATCACGAGGACGCCGCCAATTTTCACGCCAACTGCGCCGAGACCTCGCTGATGCTGGCCTTGCATCCCGAGCTGGTGCGTATGGACAAGGTGGTCGACGAGCCCGATCGCTCGGCCGGCTGCTTCTTCGCCTACCGTGTCAGCGACGAGAGCGTGCACGGCACCGTCGGCACGCCGAGCCAGGCCGAAGCGACGGCTGGAAAAAATCTGTTGGACCTGTGCGTCAGCGAACTCGCGCAGCAACTCACCCAGGCGCTCACCGAGGCCACCCCCCTCGAACGCGCCGGCATTACCCCACCCCCGTTTTAAGGAGTCATTCGATGACCATGCATTCCCAATCCGAAACTCTGGCAGTCGAAACGCAGGCCGCCAAGGCGCAGCTCGAGTCCGCCGGCATCAAATACGCGCTCGCCAGCTTTGCCGACCTGCACGGCATGTCCAAGGGCAAGGTGGTGCCGATCAGCCATTTCGAACAGATGGTAGGCGGCTCCGAGCTCTACACCGGCGCGGCGCTCGACGGCGTGCCGCAGGAGGTCAACGACGAGGAAGTGGCGGCGCATCCCGATCTCGCTTCCGCCGCCATCCTGCCGTGGCATCCGGAAGTGGTGTGGTACGCCAGCGACCTCTATCTCAAGGGTCAGCCGTTCGAGGCCTGTTCGCGCGGCATCCTGAAGAAGCAGCTCAAGGCCGCCGCCGATCTCGGCCTGCGCTTCAACCTCGGTATCGAGACCGAGTTCTTCATCCTCAAGCAGAATGCGGACGGCAGCATCGTCCCGACCAGCGAGGGCGACACGCTGGCCAAGCCCTGCTACGACGTGCGCGGCTTCCTCGACAACTACAGCCTGCTCGACGAGATCGTGCAGGCGATGGACGGCCTCGGCTGGGACGTCTATTCCTTCGACCACGAGGACGCCAACGGCCAGTTCGAGACAGACTTCCAGTACGCCGACGGCCTCACCATGGCCGACCGCTTCACCTTCTTCCGCCTGATGCTGGGCGAAATCGCGAAGAAGCGCGGCTACTTCGCCACCTTCATGGCCAAGCCCTTCGCCGACCGCACCGGCAGCGGTGCCCACTTCAACATGTCGATGGCGAGCCTGGAAACCGGCGAGAACTTGTTCTATTCCGAGGCTGACGCCAACGGGCTCAAGCTGTCGAAACTCGGCTACCAGTTCGTCGCCGGCGTGCTGAAGCACGCGCACGCAATCTCTGCGGTGATCGCGCCCACGGTCAACAGCTACAAGCGCCTGGTGCGGCGCGGCAACATGTCGGGCTTCACCTGGGCGCCGATCCACGTCTCCTTCGGCAGCAACAACCGCA
>JAIBFE010000382.1 GCA_019459705.1 Thiobacillus sp.
GGTGAATCGCCCCTGGTCCAACGTGCCATCCAGTATCGGCCAGCCGCTGCCCGAGGTCGAGGTGAAGATCGGCGACGACGACGAGCTGCTCACCCGCAGCCGCTGCCTGATGCGCGGCTACTGGAAGAACGAGGACGCCACGCGCGCCATGATCGACGCCGACGGCTGGCTGCACACCGGCGCCCAGGCGCGCGTCGACGCCGCCGGTCACTACACCATCATCGGCCGCATCAAGGACATCATCGTGCTGAGCAACGGCGAGAAGGTGCCGCCCGGCGACATGGAATCCGCCATCCTGCTCGATCCCCAGTTCGAGCAGGTGATGATCGTCCGCGAGGGCAAGCCTTATCTCTCCGCGCTGGTCGTGCTGAACGAGGAACACTGGCAGGCGTTTGCCGCCGGGCTGCACGTTGACCCCGCGCAGCCCGAGACCTTGCGCGACCCCAGGGTGGTCAAGGCGCTGACCCGGCATGTGGCGCACCAGCTCAAGCATTTTCCCGGCTATGCCCAGATCCGCAGGCTGCATCTTGAACTCAAGCCGTGGACCGTGGACGAGGGTCTGTTGACCCCCACCCTCAAGGTCAAACGCAACCAGGTGCTCGACCGTTATCGCGCGGTGGTCGATGCCTTATATGCCGATTTCGCGCGCTGATGATTCCAATACTCAAGGGAGAACTCCATGTCGCTTCGTGTTAACCGTCTGGCCGCAGGTCTGGTTCTGACCGGCTGTACCCAGCTTGTCCATGCCGCCGGCTTTGCGCTGATCGAACAGAACGCCAGCGGCCTCGGCAACGCCTATGCCGGCCAGGCTGCGGCAGCGACGGACGCCAGCACGATTTTCTTCAATCCGGCCGGCATGACGATGCTGCCGGATCGGCAGCTTGTGCTCGCGGGACATCTCATCAAACCGCAGGCCGAATTCACCGGTACGGTGAGCCCGGTTATTGCCGGCGTCAATAACGGCGGCAATGGCGGCGACGCTGGTGGGTTGGCGCTGGTGCCGAATGCCTACTATGCATTTCGCCTGACACCGGACGTGTATCTGGGCATCGGCATGAACGCACCGTTCGGCCTGAAAACAGAGTACGACCCCACCTGGACAGGCAGCACGCAAGCGATCAAATCCGAGCTGAAGACGGTCAACCTCAATCCGTCGATCGCCTGGAAGGCAAGCGACGCCCTGTCGCTGGGGGCAGGCGTGAGCCTTCAGTACGCCGAGGCGACGCTGACCAGTGCAAGCGCCGCGGGCTTGGTTACCATCAAGGGAGATGACTATAGCTGGGGCTTCAACCTCGGTGCCCTATGGCAACTGAGCGAGGCTACGCGCATCGGCCTGGCTTATCGCTCCGAAGTCGACCATACGCTGGAAGGAACGGTCACCTTTTCGGGTCTACCCGCAAATAATGGCCCGGTGACAGCGGACACGACTCTGCCGGATTCGGCGTCGCTGTCGTTGTTCCACAAATTGAACGATCGCTGGGATCTGATGGCGGATGTGAGCTGGACGGGCTGGAGCGATTTCTACGAATTGCGCATTGTGCGCACCAACGGCGCCCTGGTCGGGCTCACCGAGGAAAAATGGGACGATAGCTACCGCTATTCGGTGGGCGTCAACTACCGCCTCAACGACAAGCTGACGCTGCGCGGCGGATTGGCGTTCGATGAAACGCCGGTGTCTGACCCCTACCGCACGGCGCGCATTCCCGATGAAGACCGTACCTGGGTTGCGTTCGGCGCGCAGTATCGCCTGTCACCGAAGAGCGTGCTCGATGTCGGCTATGCGCATCTCTTCGTCAAGGATGCGCGCATCGACAAGCCTGAAACCATACCTGTGTTCGGGACCGTCAGGCTGACAGGCGATTATGACGCCTCGGTCGACATCCTCTCCGCGCAACTCACGCTGAACTTTTGAGCTTGGCCCAGCCGGTTCCCTTCGACAACCTGCTGACGCGGCTCATCGCCGACAGTCAGGACGTCGTCCTGCTTTGGCAGCTGGGCGTGCTGGCGGTGTGCGCGCTGGCAGCCTGGAGCGTCATGCGGCTGGCGAAGCCTTATCTCGAAAAGTCGGGCACCCTGTGGTCGCCCGGACGGGCGGGGATCCGCCGCGTGGGCTTTCCTCTGGTCATGCTGCTGGCGCTAATGCCGGGGCGGGAAGTCGCGGGCCTCTGGCTGGCCAACACGCATCTGCTGAATCTGGCGGTGCCCCTGCTGCTGTCGCTGATGGGCGTGCGGCTGGTGATCTATGCGCTGCGCTACGTGTTCGAGCCGCGCGAATCGCTGAAGGTATGGGAGCGCACGGTCGCCTGGCTGATCTGGGGTGCGTTCGCGCTGCATATCACCGGCCTGTTGCCGCGCATCCATGCGGCGATGGAAGCGCTGTCGTTCCAGTCGGGCAGCCATCGCTTCTCGATGTGGCTGCTGGTGCAGGCGGCGGCGGTGATCGTGGTGGCGATCATTGTTGCGCTGACGCTCGCGCGCTTCGTCGAAAGCCGTCTGATGGGCGTCACGCAGATGAATCTGTCGCTGCGCATGGCCTTGTCGAAGGCTTCACGCACGGTGTTGCTGATTCTGGCGGTGCTGGTGGCCTTGCCGGCGGTGGGCATCGATCTCACCGTGCTGTCGGTGTTCGGCGGTGCACTCGGCGTGGGCATCGGCTTCGGCCTGCAAAAAGTCGCCAGCAACTACGTGTCGG
>JAIBFE010000385.1 GCA_019459705.1 Thiobacillus sp.
TCGACACGCCCATGAAGGGGCACAGGCCGAGAATCTTGGCCATCACGATGTTGTTCACGAACACCGTGGAAATGAGGATGAGGAGGTAGGTTTCCAAAATGGGCTGATCCGGCGCAATGCCGCATTATCCGCCGCGGAGGGCGGGGGTTTCAAGCTGTCGTGGTCAGGGGTATTGCCGGCCGGGCTGAACTCAGGCCGGGCAACTCATCCCGGTCAGCGTGCCCGACGCCCAGAAGTCGTAGCCCTTGCTCAGGAATTCGTCCCACGGCAGGTAGTGCGAGCCGTCGCACGAAAAGGTGAGGCCGACCATGCCGTTGAAGATGTTGAGCGAGCCCGCACGCAGATAAAACGTCTCGTCCATGAAGCGCAGCGCGCGAAGGGCGTCGAGCACGGGGCGGATCTGGTCGCGCGGCACCACGGCATCGGCGGGGTAATCGTGGCGCGGGTAGATCAGGCAGGTGTCGGGGTCGGTCAGCGCATGGATGTCGAGCAGTCGGTAGCGATAGGGATCGTCGACCAGCCATACGGTGGCGCGGCTGCTGGAAAAATGCAGCTTGCCGTGGAAGATGCCGCGGTCGGTCATCAGTTCTTCCATCACGCCGATGACGGTATCGAGGTTGAGGTCCATCTGACTGTCGCTGCGGGTTTGGTGGAACACCGCACTGCGGATTGCGGGGTCGCCCTTGATCTGGCGCCAGTAGGTGGGCTCGTCGTACAGCTTGGCGGTGATCGGCAGGTCGCGCAGGTCGAAGTCGGCGCCAACGAAGCCGAGCACCCGGCCGTCGTCGTCGCGCACGATCTGGATCGCGGTGAGCGACGGCCGCTTGGCGCGCAGGCTGATGTAGGCCTGGGTCAGCAGAAAGCCCTGGTTCGGCACCGCTTCGCGCATGTAGGGGCGGTCGGAGCGGTCGCGCCCGTAATCCGTCTCGATCAGGCCATCGCGGCTGATGTTGTCGGAAAGCTGGATCGCGCGGGTATCCAGCGCATACAGGTATTTGCATGCGGGCATCGTCGTCAGCGCGTGCGTCAGCACGGCATTGAGTCCGGCGCGGCTGGGCCAGGCGCGGCTGCATGCCTGCGCGGCAAGCGCCAGCGGCTCGCGCAGCAGGTTGGCCAGCGCTTCACGTTGTCTGGCGACGCTTTCGGCAAGCGTGGTGGAGGTGTTCATGGTTGATCGATCTGCTACAGCAGCCTGCATTATCTGCACAATCAATGACGCAGGGAAATCACCGGCCAGCCTTTTGCCTCTGCGTGCGTACGCAGGGTGGGGTCGGGGTCGACCGCGACCGGATGCTTCACCTTTTCCAGCAGCGGCAGGTCGTTGTGCGAATCGCTGTAGAACCAGCTGGTGTCGAGGCAGTCGAGCCGGGTGCCGTGGGTTTCGAGGAAGTGTTCGAGGCGCACCACCTTGCCTTCGCGGAAGCAGGGGGTGCCGGCGACCTCGCCGGTGAAGTGGCCGTCGACCTCCTCGGGATCGGTGGCGATCAGGTGCGGGATGCCGAATTCCCGGGCGATCGGCCCGGTGACGAAGCTGTTGGTGGCGGTGATGACCGCGACCAGGTCGGCTTCGTCGAGGTGCTTCTTAACCAGGTCGCGCGCGGCCTGGGTGATCATCGGCTTGATGCGCGTTTCCACGTATTCGGTGCGCCAGGCGTCGAGCTGATCGCGCGCATGGGTGGCGAGCGGGCGCAGGGCAAACGCGAGGAAGGCGTAGATGTCGAGCAGCCCCGCCTTGTAGTCCTCGTAGAACGCCTTGTTCTTGGATTCGTAATGGACGCCATCGACCGCGCCCTTGGCGATGAGGAATTGTCCCCATTCATAGTCGGAGTCGCCGGCGAGCAGGGTGTTGTCGAGATCGAACAGGACGAGTTTCATATCGAGATACACGTTACAAGATTCAAGTTACAAGTATTCAAGCGCGCGGTCCCTGACCGCGGTCGAGCCAGAATTCGCGCAGTTCGTAGGCACCCCACAGGGCCAGGGCGAGATGGTCTTCGCGGCGGATGGCGCGCTCTTCCGGGGTGAGTTCATCAAGCGGCGCAGCCAGGACGTAGAACGGATCGAGCACTTCGTCGACGAAAGCCTCGTCCTTGCTGTCTGGCGGCAGCGTCCAGTCATCCTCCCAGTGCTCCACCGCCAGCAGGAAACCGGCGGCCCATAGCTGGGCATAGGGTGGGATGCCGGCGTCCTTCAGCCGCCTGGCGTCGGCCGGCGGCAGGTCGGCCAGCAGACCGTTCCAGTCCATCACCAGCGGCGACAGTGCCTTCGGATCGGCCAGGTTTTCGATCGGCGCAGCCAGCGCGCGGGCGATCTCGTTGCGGCGCCGCTCGAACAGCGCCAGAAAGCGCGCTTCGTCGGCCGCGTCCTCGAATATCGTGGACAGCCCGTCGGCCCGGTCGAGCAGCACCGGGAAATATTCCCCAGGCGGGATGGCGCGCGGGCTGCATATGAGTGCGGTGATGAAACCGTCGAGGCCTTCCAGCGAAATCGGCACGTCGGTGCGCTCGTCGACGAGATCGACCAGATCGGCCAGGGCGTCTATCTCGTCGTCTCGGAGCGGGGCGTTGGGGGATTTGGGTGCGGACATGGCGTAGGCTCGA
Source organism: Thiobacillus sp. (assembly GCA_019459705.1). Lineage (GTDB taxonomy): Bacteria > Pseudomonadota > Gammaproteobacteria > Burkholderiales > Thiobacillaceae > Thiobacillus. Next base: position 2,601 of record JAIBFE010000385.1, read on the forward strand.
AATAGGGAAGCGGATCGGCGCATCGCGTAAAATCCGCCCATGAATTTTACCGCGCCGGGCCTGTCCGCATCATTGTTGCCCGAATCCTTTTATCTGGTGGGCTGGCTGGGGCTCGCCTTGCTGGCCTGGCGCTGGCTGATGTCGGGCGACTGGCGGCGGCTTGCCGAACCTTCAAAGCTCAATCTGTTCCTCGGCGCCACCGTGGCGGTGCTGACGTTGTGGCAGATCCGCACCGGCATCAAGCCGGGGCTGACGTTTCATTTTTACGGCATGGCGGCATTGACGCTGATGTTCGGCTTCTGGCGCGCGACCTTTGCCGGCGTGCTGATTCTGCTGGCGAACGCAGCGTTCGGGCGCGGCAGCTGGACCGCGCTGGGCGTCGATGCGCTGCTGGTGGCTGCGCTGCCCGCGGCAGTGAGCTGGAGCGTGTTTCGCCTGCTGGAGCGCCGCCTGCCGGACCACTTCTTCATATACGTGCTCGGCAACGGCTTTTTCGGCGCGGCGCTGTCGGTGGCGGCGATCGGTCTCGCCACCACCGCGCTGATGACGCTGGGGGGGGCGTATTCGCTCGATTATCTGCTCACGCACTACACGCCCTACGCCACCCTGCTGATCAGCTGGGCCGAGGCGTTCTCCACTGGCATGGCGATCACCGTGATGGCGGTGTACCGGCCGGCCTGGCTGGAAACCTTCGATGACGCCAAATACATCCAGAACAAGTAGTACCTTGCACATCACCTATCCCGACCTGCCGGTTTCCGCGCGCCGTGACGACATCATCGCCGCGCTCAAGGCCAACCGCGTGCTCATCCTGTGCGGCGAGACCGGCTCGGGCAAGACCACGCAGATTCCCAAGATGTGCCTGGATGCCCGGCTTGGATCAGGAGCAGCGCAGGCCGGCAAGCTGATCGGCTGCACCCAGCCGCGCCGTATCGCCGCACGTTCGGTGGCGGCGCGCATCGCGCAGGAGCTCGGCGGCGAACTCGGGGGCCTCGTCGGCTACAAGGTGCGCTTCACCGACACCGTGCGCCACGACACCGCGATCAAGGTGATGACCGACGGCATCCTGCTGGCCGAAAGCCAAGGCGATCCGCTATTGAGCCGCTACGACACCCTCATCATCGACGAGGCGCACGAGCGCAGCCTCAACATCGATTTCCTGCTCGGCTATCTGAAGACGCTGGTGGAGAAGCGCAGCGACCTGCGTGTGGTGATTACTTCGGCCACCATCGACGCCGAGCGCTTCTCCAAACACTTCAACGACGCGCCGGTGATCGAGGTGTCGGGCCGTACTTACCCGGTGGAAATCCGCTGGCGCCCGATTGAGCGCGAAGAACCTGCCACGCAGGCCAAGGGCGAACGCGAGAAAAAAGACAAGGATGCGCCCGACCAGATCGCGGCCATCCTCGACGCCACCGACGAACTGGCGCGGCTCGGCTCCGGCGATATCCTGGTATTCCTGCCGGGCGAGCGCGAGATCCGCGACACCGCCGAGGCACTGAGAAAACACCACCCGCCCGGCACCGAGATCCTGCCGCTGTTTTCCCGCCTGTCGGTGGCCGAGCAGGACGCGATCTTCAAGCCAACCAGTGCGCTCAGGCGCATCGTGCTCGCCACCAACGTCGCCGAGACCTCGCTCACCGTACCGGGCATCCGCTACGTGATCGACCCCGGCACCGCGCGGGTGAAGCGCTATTCGGCAAGGAACAAGGTCGAGCAGCTGCTGATCGAGAAGGTGTCGCAGGCCTCGGCCAACCAGCGCGCCGGCCGCTGCGGCCGGGTCGCCGACGG
>JAIBFE010000386.1 GCA_019459705.1 Thiobacillus sp.
AGTTGGCCGACGGCCAGATCTCGACCATCGAGGCCACCACCGGCAGGTCGTCGTCGGGGCAGAACACGCGCACCCGCACGCGCTGGTTGCTGGACACCGACAGCAGGTGCGCCACCACGGCAAAGCGCGCACCCTCCCAGGCACCGTCGCCGTAACCGGAATAATCCACGCCGCACAGGTCGATCAGCTGCTCGAATCGACAGTCGGGATGATCGCGCAGCGTGCGCATCGCCGATTCGTAGTGCTGCGGCTTGACGACGAGCGTCAACTCGCCCAGCCGGACAAACGACTGCACCAGCGCATCGCCGAGCACATTTTCAAGAGACAAAGAGAGGGCTTCCACAGTCTGCGGCATGGGTGGTCAACGGGCGATGGTGTTGGTGCGCTTGATCTTGTTCTGCAGCTGGATGATGCCGAACAGCAGCGCCTCCGCCGTGGGCGGGCAGCCGGGCACGTAGATGTCGACCGGCACGATGCGGTCGCAGCCGCGCACCACCGAGTAGGAATAGTGGTAGTAGCCGCCGCCATTGGCGCACGAACCCATCGAGATCACCCAGCGCGGTTCGGCCATCTGGTCGTAGACCTTGCGCAGCGCCGGCGCCATCTTGTTGCACAGTGTGCCGGCGACGATCATGACGTCGGACTGCCGAGGGCTCGGGCGGAACACGATGCCGAAGCGGTCGAGGTCGTAACGCGAGGCGCCGGCCTGCATCATTTCCACCGCGCAGCACGCCAGACCGAAAGTCATCGGCCACATCGAGCCGGTGCGCATGTAGTTGATGAGCTGGTCGGCCTTGGTGGTGACGAAGCCCTGCTCGAGGACGCCTTCGATGCTCACTGGGCCCGCCCCGAAAACATTGCATCAGTACTGACCGCGAACGCGTCGCGGACAGGCCTTTTCGCCGGGTCGATCCCCGCTGGCGCGGGGCCCCTCGCCCAACGGCTCAAAAGCCTTACTCCCATTCCAGCGCTCCCTTCATCCACTCGTAGATGAAGCCGATGACGAGAATGCCGAGGAAAACCAGCATCGAGACGAAGCCGGCCATGCCGATTTCCTCCAGCACGATGGCCCAGGGGAAAAGGAAGGCAATTTCCAGGTCGAACAGGATGAACAGGATGGCGACGAGGTAATAGCGCACGTCGAATTTCATGCGCGCGTCTTCGAACGCTTCGAAGCCGCACTCGTAGGGAGAGAGCTTTTCGCTGTCGGGGCGGTGCGGTGCCAGCAGGCCGCCTGCGATGATGGGACCGATGCCGAAGGCCAGTCCAACCAGGATGAATAACAGAATGGGGAGGTAGTTCTCCAGCACCGGGTTCCTCCGTTATGCCTGTGTCAGGCTATTGAGTAATTATGACCCGAGTGTATTAGCGCACAGCGTCGACTGTCAAGCCGAAAAATTGGTACTTTTATCTTTATAATCAAAAGCTTATTCAATAGCCTGCGCTAATGAACAAATCAGGAAATTTGATGGTGCCGACGGCGAGACTCGAACTCGCACGACCTAGGTCACTACCCCCTCAAGATAGCGTGTCTACCAATTCCACCACGTCGGCCAAAGGACATGCGCCCTTCAGTTTGGCCAGGCAGAACGCCCGACCGATGCTGCTTACTGCGGAATGTCTCCCGCTTTGGAACCACTACTCTGCCCCGGAACCTGTGCAGGTGCAGCGGGTTGCTGCGTCGTTGCCGGAACCGTCGTCCGATCCAGCACACTGGCAGCAGGCTTGTGCTGCTGAAGGCCGAAATAGGCCAGCCCCAGGCTGGTCAGGAAAAACAGGCTTGCCAGGATGGCGGTGCTGCGGCTCAGAAAATTGGCCGAACCGGTTGCACCAAACAGGCTGCCCGACGACCCGCTGCCGAACGCCGCGCCCATGTCCGCGCCCTTGCCATGCTGCAACAGCACCAGTGCGATGACTGCGATGGCAACGATAATGTGAACGACCCAGACCAGTGTTTCCATGATTGTATGTGTACGTGCTGCGCTTACTTTGATGCGGCCCGGCAAATCGCGATGAACTCATCGGCGATCAGGGAAGCACCGCCAATCAGGCCGCCATCGATATCCGGCTGAACCATCAATTCTGCCGCATTCGCAGCCTTTACGCTACCCCCGTACTGAATCACCAGCTGGTCGGCCACCCCGGAATCGAGCGCGGCGATCTTGCCGCGTATGAAGGCATGTACCGCCTGCGCCTGCTCGGGACTGGCGGTTTTGCCGGTGCCGATCGCCCACACGGGCTCGTAGGCCACCACCGCCCTGCCCAGCGACGCCACGCCTGCAGCCTTGATCACGGCATCGAGTTGACGCGCGACGACGGCTTCAGTAACACCCGACTCGCGCTCATCCAGCGACTCGCCCACGCACAGAATGGGGATCAGACCGGCTGCCTGCGCCGCCATGTATTTCTTCGCCACCAGCTCGTCGGATTCGCCGTACAGACTGCGCCGCTCGGAGTGCCCGACGATCACATACTTGCAGCTGAAATCGAGCAGCATGGAGGTCGACACTTCACCGGTGAACGCGCCCTTGGCCTGCTCGGAAACATTCTGTGCACCCCAGGCAATCGACGACCCTGCAAGTACGGACTGCGCCTGCGCCAGATAGGGAAAAGGCACGCACACCACCGCCTCGATACCTGCCAGTGCGGGCTTGAGCGCCTCCAGCAGCGCGGCGTTTTCAGCCAGGCTGCCGTGCATTTTCCAGTTACCTGCTACGAGCTTCTTGCGCATGGGAATCTGCCAAACAAAAGTGCGCGATGGTAAGCGCAACGCGCCCGCGGGTCAACCGGCGGACGCGCTGTCAGGGGGAAAACGGATCAGCCGAAGCGGCCGGTAATGTAGTCCTCGGTCTGCTTCTTGTCCGGCCGCATGAAGATGGTGGCCGTTTCGTTGAATTCGACGAGTTCGCCCAGATACATGAACGCCGTGAAGTCTGAAATTCGCGCCGCCTGCTGCATGTTGTGGGTGACGATGGCGATGGTGTAATCGCTTTTCAGCTCGTTGATGAGCTCTTCGATCTTGGCGGTGGAAATCGGATCCAGCGCCGAGGTCGGCTCGTCCAGCAACACGATTTCGGGTTTGACCGCGACCGCGCGCGCGATGCACAGACGCTGCTGCTGACCGCCGGAAAGCGACAGACCGCTCTGCTGCAGCTTGTCCTTCACTTCGCCCCACAGCGCGGCCTTCTTGAGCGCCCACTCCACGCGATCGTCCATCGCGCTTTTCGACATGCGCTCGTACAGGCGCACGCCGAAGGCGATGTTTTCATAGATCGTCATCGGAAACGGCGTCGGCTTCTGGAACACCATGCCGATCTTGGCGCGTACCAGGTTTACGTCCTGACCCTTGTCGAGCAGGTTCTTGCCGTGGAACAGGATCTGGCCCTCGGCGCGCTGCCCCGGATACAGGTCGTACATCCGGTTGAAAGTACGCAGCAGCGTGGACTTGCCACAGCCCGACGGCCCGATGAACGCCGTCACCTTCTTGTGGGCGATGTCCAGATTGACGTTGCTGAGGCCTTTGAAGTCGCCATAGAAGAAATCCAGATTGCGGATCTGCAGGGCAGCATCTTCACCGGCAGACATGGGTTGATTGAGCACAGCGTAGCTCCGGAGAAATTAACGTTTGTCTTTGTTGCGGAAAACGACGCGCACCACGATATTGACCGCCAGCACGAGGAATGCGATCAACAGCGCGCCGCCCCAGGCAAGATTCACCCAGTTGTCATACGGACTCAGCGCAAACTGGAAAATCACCACCGGCAGGTTGCCCATGGGCTCCGCCATGTTGGTGCTGAAAAACTGGTTGTTCAGTGCGGTGAACAGAAGCGGCGCGGTCTCGCCGGTAATGCGCGCCATCGCCAGCAGCACGCCGGTCACCACACCCGACTTGACTGCGCGCAGCGTCACCTTGAGCGAGACCTGCCAGCGCGGCGCGCCCACCGCGAAAGCCGCTTCGCGCAGGCTGGTCGGCACCAGCTTCAGCATGTTTTCGGTGGTGCGAACCACTACGGGAATGGCGATCAACGCCAGCGCCAGGGAGCCCGCCCAGCCGGAGAATCCGCCGGTGGTTGCCACGAACAGGGCGTACACGAACAAGCCGATGACGATGGAGGGCGCCGACAGCATGATGTCGGTCATGAAACGGGTGAGCGAAGCGAACTTCGACACGCGCCCGAACTCGGCCAGATAGATACCGGCCAGAATGCCGATCGGCGTCGAGATCAGCATGGAAAACAGCAGGATGAGACCGCTGCCGACGATGGCATTGCGCAGGCCGCCACCTTCCGATCCGGGCGCTGGCGTATCCTGGGTAAACAAATCCCAGCTCAACGCGGCAAAGCCTTTGGAAAAGAGCGTCCACAAAATCCACAACAGCGCAATCAGCCCCAGGCTCATTGCGAGCATCGACAGGGTGATGCCGATGCGGTTGACCCAGATGCGGCGGGTGTACAGGCTCATCATGATTTACAGCCCCTCCGAACCCATACTGCGGCTGATGAGCCAGCGCGAAATTGCCAGCACGACAAAGGTGATGACGAACAGCACCAGGCCCAGCGCGAACAGCGACGCGATATGCAAGCCGGGATCGGCCTCGCCGAATTCGTTCGCCAGAGTGGACGCGATTGAGGTGCCAGGTGCAAATAGGCTGCCGTTGATACGGTTGGCGTTGCCGATGACGAAGGTGACCGCCATGGTTTCGCCCAGTGCGCGACCCAGACCCAGCATGATGCCGCCGATGACACCGACACGGGTGTAAGGCAGCACGATGTTGCGCACCACTTCCCAGGTGGTGCAGCCCACGCCATAGGCGGACTCCTTCAGTACGTGCGGCACGGTTTCGAACACATCGCGCATGACTGAGGCGATAAAGGGAATCACCATCATCGATAGCACGATGCCGGCAGTCAGAATGCCGACACCGATGGGCGGGCCGGAGAACCAGCTGCCGATCACCGGCACATCACCCAGCAGCGCCTGCAGGGGGGGCTGGATATGGTCGGCAAATAGGGGAGCAAAAACGAACAGGCCCCAGATGCCGTAAACAATCGAGGGAATGCCGGCCAGCAATTCGATAGCGTTCCCCAGTGGGCGACGCAACCACACCGGGCAGCTTTCGGTCAGAAAGAGAGCGATTCCGAAGCTCATCGGAACTGC
>JAIBFE010000388.1 GCA_019459705.1 Thiobacillus sp.
CTTGTCCGGTTCCACGTCGAGTACCAGGTCGTGCCGTGCGCGCACCCGCACCCGGCTGCCGCGCTTCAGCGGTGTGCGGCTGCGCACCCGCCACTGCTCGCCGTGCACGCGCGCCCAGCCTTCGTGATCGATGTCGTCCAGCACCTCGCCGGTGGCGCCGATCATTTCCTCGGCGCCGGTCATCACCGGCCGCGCCCGCGCCTTGACCGCCATGCCGGCGACGAAAAAGCTGAACAGCGCGCTGGTGATCGCCAGCGGGACGATCAGCATCCAGGGGATGCCGTAGCCCGGCAGATCGGTGTCGATCAGCATCACCGAGCCGATGACGAAGGCGATGATGCCGCCCAGTCCCAGCGCGCCGAAGCTGGGGATGAAAGCTTCCGAGATCATCAGCACGATGCCGAGGATCATCAGCGCCAGCCCGGCATAGCTGATCGGCATGACCTGCAGCGCGAACAGCGCGAGCAGCAGGCAGATGCCACCGACCACGCCGGGGAACAGCATGCCGGGATTGGAGAATTCGTAGATCAACCCGTAGATGCCGAGCAGCATCAGGATGTAGGCGATGCCCGGGTCGCCGATCACCGCCAGCAGGCGGCTGCGCCAGTCGGGCTGGACGCGTTCGATGACGGCATTCGTGGTGTCGAGGGTGACGGTCTGCCCGTCCATCTGGATGATGCGGCCGTTCACCTGTTTCAGCAGATCGCCGAGGTCGGCCGCCACCACGTCGATCACCTTCAATTCCAGCGCTTCGGAGGCCGGCAGGCTGACCGCTTCACGCACTGCCCGCTCGGCCCAGTCCACGTTGCGTCCGCGCAGTTCGGCCAGCCCGCGGATATAGGCCGCGGCGTCGTGCACCGCCTTGCGCATCCTGGGGTCGCCCGGCGGGGATTCTGCAGGTTTGGATGCGTTGGTTTTGTCCGGCGCGGCGGGCTTGTCACCGTCACCGCTGCCGGGGGCGAGTTCGACCGGCGTCGCCGCGCCCAGGTTGGTGGCCGGCGCCATCGCCGCGATGTGGCTGGCGTACAGGATGTAGGTGCCCGCACTGGCGGCGCGGGCGCCCTGGGGCGAGACATAGGTGGCGACCGGCACCGGGGAGGCGAGGATCGCCTTGATGATGTCGCGCATCGAGGTGTCGAGCCCACCCGGCGTGTCCATCTCGATCACGATCAGATGCGCCTTGTCCTCGGCGGCCCTGGCGATGCCGCGCAGCAGGTAATCGGCGCTGGCTGGGCCGATCGCGCCCTGCACGGACAGCACCCGCACCGTCGCCGCGCTGGCCGGGGTGGCCAGCAGCAGCGTCAGGCAGGCAAACAGGATGAGGCGGGACAGGAAGCGCAGCAGGTCGGCCATGGCTTCACTTTAGACCGAAAAAATGATCCTGCCCTGGGTGCGATGCTTGAAAAGGCTTGTCCGCGGAGGACGCGAAGGCACGCGAAGAAACCCCGAACTGAGGATTTTTCTTCGCGTCCTTCGCGGAAGAAAAGGGTTTTTGGCGGCTGGCGTCGCTTAGTTCGCGAGCACCGGCAGGATCCACAATTCGACCCGACGGTTCAGCGTGCGGCCAGCCTCGGTGCCGTTGTCGGCACGCGGTTCGGTTTCGCCCCTGCCGTAGGATTCCAGGCGCAGCGGGTTGACGTTCTGCCCGGCGAAGTAATCCAGCACCGACTGCGCGCGCCGTTCCGACAACGCCTGGTTGTACGCATCGGTGCCGACGCTGTCGGTGTGGCCGATCACGGTGACCGTGGTTTTGCCGTACTGGTTCAGCACGCGGGCGATCTTGGCCAGCGTCGGCGTGTAGCCCGGCTTCAGCACTGAGGCGTCGGTGTCAAAGCCGGTGGTGGAGGTCATGCTGACCAGCAGGGCATTGTCGCTGGCGCGTTTTTCGACGCTGACTTCGCCGCGCTGGATCTCGGGCTGCAGTTGCTTCAGCAGGTCCTGAGCCTGTTTGTCCATGTAGTAGCCCACGCCGGCGCCGGTCAGGCCACCGCCGACTGCACCGATCAGTGCGCCCTTGCCGCGGTTCTTGTGGTTGATGATCGCACCGAGTGCGGCGCCGCTCACGGTGCCGATGATCGCGCCCGTCTGGGTTTTGGTGAGATCGCGGGAATCGCCGAGATCGTTGGTCGCGCAGGCGGAGAGCAGCAGGGTAGCCAGCAGCGGCATAGCAATGAGGAGCGTGCGCATGGTGAGTCCTTTGGGTTGGTTTGCAGAGCGAGAAAGCCGAAATTGCTTGGGGTTGCAGCAGGATACGTTGCTTTGCTTCCTTTTCAGGAGAATTCTGAAAGCTGCAGTGTTGTCCCCTAGAGATACCGCAGCCACAGATACACGCTGCTTATAACAATGCTTCCCAGCATCAGCGGAAACGCCATCAGCATGAAGGGGAGAAAGCGGATCGGCTGGCCGGCGCGCTCGGCGAAACCGGCGACGACCAGATTGGCCGACGCCCCGACCAGCGTGCCATTGCCGCCCAGGCAGGCGCCCAACGCGAGCGACCACCACAGGGTATCGATCTGTTGCGGAGTGAATGTGCTGCCCATGCTCTGGATCACGGGAATCATGGTGGCGACGAAGGGAATGTTGTCGACCACGGCTGAGAGCACGGCGGAGACCCACAGGATGACGTAGGCGGTGACGGTGAAATCGCCGCCGGTCCACTCGACGATCTTGTGCGCCATGAATTCCAGCGCACCTGCTTTCTCGATGCCAGCCACCACCACGAACAGGCCTACGAAGAAAAAGATGGTGATCCATTCCACCTCGCCGAAGGTGCGGTGGATGAGGTGGGACTGTTCTTCTGCCTGCTGGTCGTACACCCGCAGCAACAGCAGCAGGGCCGCGCCGAACATCGCGATGGTGCCCGGTTCCTGGCCGAGGGAATGCGCCAGCACGAAGCCCGCAATCACCAGCGCGATGACAAACAGCGCCTGCTTCAGCAGGCGCGCATCGGTGATCGATTCGCGCTCGTTGAATGCCATCACCAGCGCGCGGTCTTCCGCCGAGGCGCTGAGCTTGCGTCCCCAGATGAGGTAGATCGGGATCATCGTCAGCGCCATGACCAGCGCTGCCACCGGTGCCAGGTTGAACAGAAAATCATTGAAGGTCAGCTTGGCCGCCGAGCCGATCATGATGTTGGGCGGGTCGCCGATCAGGGTGGCGGTGCCGCCGATGTTGGAGGCGAAGATCACCGAGAACAGGTAGGGATAGGGGCTGATGCGCAGGGCGTCGGTGATCAGCAGCGTCACCGGGGCGATCAGGAGCACGGTCGTGACGTTGTCCAGCAGCGCGGAGAACACCGCGGTGACCACCGACAGCATCACCAGCAGGCCCCACGGATCGGCCTTCACCACCTTGGCCGCCTTGACCGCGACATACTGGAACACGCCGCTTTTCTGCGTGATGGCGACGATCACCATCATCCCGGTCAGCAGGCTGATGGTGTTGAGATCGATGCCGTGGAAGGCCTCGGCCTGGTTAAGCACCCCGGCGAAGATCATCAGCCCAGCGCCGAGCAGGGCGACCACCGAGCGGTTGATCTTCTCGGTGACGATGACGGCATAGGTGAGGACGAAGATCGTCAGCGAAACCAGCAGCGGCGACAGGCCGAAGAGGGCCCCCGAAGCAGCATGCGTCATGTCAGTTCCCTGCCTTGCTGATCAGGTGAGCGAGCAGGGTGCGGCGCGACAGCATGCCCTTGAGACGGCCGTCGGCGGTCAGCACCGGCAGCGGCCTGACGTGGCGGTGCAGCAGCAGGGCAGCTTCCAGCAGCGGGGTATCTTCATCCAGGGTCGGTAGATCGCACAGCTCGACTGACCGGACCGGCTTGTCTTGCAGGTCCTTGAAGTGGGTTGCCATCAGGGGTACACCATCGCCGACGAAGCGCAGATCCTTCAGCCCGTGATCGCCGCGTGCGCTGACTGGCAGCAGTTCGCCCAGGATGTCGTTGATATCCACCAGCCCGACCCAGTTGCCGCCGTCGCAGACCGGCAGGTGGTTCACCCGCTTGTCCAGCATCAGGCGCAGGGCATCCCACAGGGAGGTGTCCGGACTGACGCAGACGGGTTCCGGCAGAAGGGTGACGGCACGCAGGGTCATGACGAGCGGCTCTCGGAAGTAAAACCTGCATTTTTGCAGATGTGGCGCGCCGGCGGTAGCACGCTCACGTCGCCGCGCTGGCCTGCCGGCCGTAATAGGCTTTCAGCAAAAAGGGCGGGGCGATCGTGGTGAGCGCGATCACGATCAGCAGCGCGGCGTAGGTCTCGGCGTCGAGGATGCCCTGGTTCAGTCCCAGTTGCGCGAAGATCAGGCCGACCTCGCCGCGCGGGATCATGGCCAGGCCGATGGCGACCTGGCGGAAGCGCGATTCGCGGATGAAAAAACCGGCGGCGAGCTTGCCGATGAACGCCACCACGATCAGTGCGCCGCCCAGCTGCCAGACGCGCGGCGAGCCCCAGTCGACCGTGTTGAGGTTGAGCGACACACCGACCATCACGAAGAACAGCGGCGCAAAGGTATGGATCAGTGGTCGCATCTGGTCTTCCAGGCGGTGCGCCAGCTGCGGGCTGGGGGCGAACCAGCGGTTGAGCGCGGGCAGGCCGAGGCGGTGCATCACGTTGAAGCGGAAGTGCTGCGACAGCGCGATGCCTGCGGCAAAGCCGCCCATGATGAGCGGCGCGCCAACCACGTGCGCGAGCCACGAGAACAGCAGGATCAGCGCCAGCGCCATGGTGATGAGCAGGCCGGGCGTGGTGGCGCGCTGGTCGTAATGATCGATGATGCCGCCCACCAGCTTGGCGACTAGCGGGGAGAGCAGCATGAACAGCACGATGAAGAGCGCAACCTTGCCGGTGGCGGCCAGCGAGACCTCGTGCTGCACCGCGAACTGGTAGAGAAAAGCGAGTGCCAGCACGCCGAGGATGTCGTCCAGCACCGCCGCGCCGATGACGATCTGCGCTTCGTCCTCATGGCGCTTGCCGAGATCGTCGAGCACCCGCACCGTGATGCCGATGCTGGTCGCGGTCAGCGTGCCGCCGATGAACAGCGACACCAGGTTGTCGAGCCCGAAGCCCCAGCGGCAGACCGCGTAGCCGAGTACGAAGGGCAGCACGAAGCCGACCACCGCCACCACGATCGGCTTGATGCCGGATTTGGCGAGGCGGAACAGGTCGGTGTCCATGCCGACCTCGAACAGCAGCAGGATGATGCCGATTTCCGCCAGCAGCCTCATCGTCTCGTCGGGCGAGATCCAGCCCAGCAGCGACGGCCCCACCAGCAGACCGGCGAGCAGTTCACCGATCACCGAAGGAATGCCGTGGCGGCCGGCGATTTCGGAAAACAGCCGCGCGGCGATCAGGATGATGGCAAGGTAAAGAAAGAATTGGTGAAGCTCCATGGGGGCTATGTCCTGAATCAATCAAGGCCGGGCCGGCGGCGCTTGTAAGCACATCGAGGTGGGGGGTATCTTAGCGCGGACGGCCCGCATGATGTTTTTGGTCGTGGCAGGCAACGCGCTGCAGGAATTCTGTTTTGGCACTGAATTCGCAGCAAGCAAGTGCGACAGGCGCGTTGCTGAATTGTTCAATCTATCCGAAGGAACCCGACATGATCGCCCCACGCCCCACGTCCTTGCTGTTCTTGTTCGCTGCCACCCTGGCCCTGCCGCTGCCCGTTGTGGCTGCGGCAGAGGAACCCGCTGTCTCGTCGTCTGTGCCGGTGGAACAGAGTGCGGCTGCACCCATGGGCGGCATGGGCATGCAGATGCGCCACGGCATGGGGCATGGCGGGATGGGCAGCGAACATTGCCCCATGCGTATGGGCGGCATGCAGGGCGGCGACGCCCCCTGCATGATGGGATCGCACAAGGGCTGCCGGATGGGTGGGGGCGACGACCTGGCCGACAAGCGTCTCGACATGCTGGAAAAACGCATGGACATGATGCAGATGATGCTGGAAACGCTGATCAAGCAGCAACGCCCCGCGCCCCGGGTTCGCTGACCCGTCAGGCCGCTGACGACAGGCTCCTCAGCAGGGGCTGCTCGCCCGCTGCGTGCCCCCCGGTTTGCGCGCGCCGCTTACTGCGCAGCCGCCGCGACCGGTTCGTCGGCGTAGCGCCAGATGTTCACGTCCAGACCAGCTTCGCGGATGTGCTCGGTCCTTGCAGCGAGGAAGCGCTGAAAGCTGGGCTCCTTGCGGTAGGACTCCGAGGCGACGTAGTCGAACATGCCCGAGGTGTGGAATACGCGGAAGGACGACTCCCAGCGGATGACTTCCTTGCCGTCGGCGTTGAACAGGACGATGCCGGGGGCATAGTTGACGCCGAGCTGGCGCACCCAGTCGCGCACCGGCATGCGCGTGCCTTCCGGCGTGGTGATCAGGTCGCGCGACCACATGTCGAGCTGCACGTTGTCGAACTTCGCGATCACGCCACGGGTTTCCGGGTCGGCCAGCACGCGGCGGTGCAGTACCTCGCAATCGGGGCAGTCCTTCTGCTCGAAAAACACGGCGAGCGGTCTGGCCGCCTGGCCGCGGCGCCGCAGGTCGGTGGCGTTCTTCAGGAAGAAATCCTGTTTGATCATGTCGCCCGAAGCCTGCTTCGGCGCCTCGCGCGCGGCGACGAAATCGCGGAAGGCAATCGTGTTTTCATGGCGTCCGCCCACCCAGTCGAGCGCAGCCTGCAGGCGCGCCGGCGGCACATAGCCATTGAGCCGCAGCAGGGTTTTGCCGGTCTCGTCGTAAAACACCAGGCTGGGGGTGAACTGGATTTTCTGTGATGCGCTGTAAGTTTTTTCCGTGTAGGTCTTGCCGTCCAGTCCGACCAGTTCCTTGTCACCCCACAGGTTGATTGCGATGACGTCGAATTTCTGCCGCATCGTGGCCTCGATCTCGCGCTGCGACAGGTTGCGTTCCACCAGCGCCGAGCAATACGGGCAGCCGTCCTGGGTGAACATCAGGATGACGCGCTTGCCGTTTTTGCGCGCCTCGTCGACGTCTTCCTTCAGGTGCAGAAAGCTGTCCTTGAACCAGGCGGGGTATTCGGTCGCCTTGGCACCGTAGTAAGTACCCATCCTGGCGGGCGCAGCCGGTTCGGCGGCGTGCAGGGGGAAAATCGGGAGCAGGGCAAACAGCGCGAGCAGCGTACGAATCTCCATGGTGGTCTCCATCCATTGTCATCAGGTTTGCTGATCCCATCCTAGCAGCGGCTTGGCCAGGCTGCATCGACCAGCCTAGTCCGTGGCCTGGCCGGCGATGAAGACATCACTGGTCGAATACGCCAGCACATGCTGGGTGACGCTGCCGAGCAGCAATTCCTCCAGCGCCGACTGGCCATGCTTGCCCATCACGATGAGGTCGGCGTCGACCGACTGCTCGTGCTCGAGGATGTGCAGGGTGGCGGCACCGTGGACGAACTGACGCGACAGCCGGTCGGCGGGCACCTGTAACTTGCCGATGAAGGCTTCCATGGAAACCTGTGCGGACTCGCGCGCCAGGATGCGGTACTCGTGGATATGGCTGTCGCTCATCCCGGCCAGCCGGAAGGTGCTTTCCAGCTCCGACTCGAACGCATGCAGCAGCACGAAATCGGCTTCAGGCAGCCAGGTGTGCGCAGCGTTGATGGCGGCTGCGGCATGATCGGAGAAGTCGACCGGCGCGAGGATGCGCCGATAGGGCGTATACGGCCGCTGCTTCACAGCGAGCAGCGGCCGCCGGGTGGAGCGCAGTACGCGTTCGGTGGTCGAACCCAGCAGGTGCTCGTGGACGAAATGGGTGCCGCGTGCGCCCATCACCAGCAGATCGCTATTGCATGTTTCGGCGAGCTCGACGAGCGAGGTTTGCGCCGCGCCCTGCTTCAACACGGTGTCGATCGCACAAGGATGTTTCGATGCCAGTTGCGTTGCCAGCTCGGCGAGTGAGCGTTCAGCCTGTTCGAGCAGTCGGGTTTCGATTCCGGCTGCGTCGCGGCTGAGCAAGCGGCGCAGGCTGTCGAGCGCGGATCGGCTGGCCACATGCGCCAGGGTGAGCCGGGCGCCAGAATGGCTTGCGGCAAGCTGGGCTGCACGCTCCAGCGCATGCCGCGCAGGCGCGGAAAAATCGGTGGCGGCGAGCAGTGTTCTGGCTTGGGTCATGGTGATGTCCTGGCGCGGCCGTCGCGCATTTTTCCCTAATATCCGGGTGTAGGTTACATTTCTATCATGGCAAGTCGTCAATAGCGATTTGCAAAGCCAACTCAACTTTTGGAGCCGCATTTCCAGCAAACATGCAGGATCTTGCCGCACGGTGGCGTCACAGGGTTGCCAGCACTTTTCTGCCGAACGGGCCGTGCCTCGATTGCCATGACCACTGATTCCAGCGAATCGCCGCGTTGCTGGCATTGCCTCGACGGGGAGGCTGCCGCCGCCCTGCTTGATACCGACCTGAACAAGGGATTGTCATCGCCTGCCGCCACGTCGAGGCTGGAGCAGACCGGGCACAACGTGCTGCAGGAGGCCACCCGGCGCCACCCGCTCGTCATGCTGGCGTCGCAGTTCACCGATTTCATGATCCTGGTTCTGATTGCCGCCGCGGTGATTGCCGGGGTTGTTGGCGAGCCGCAGGACGCCATCGCCATCGTGGTCATCGTGTTCCTCAACGGCATCATCGGCTTCGTTCAGGAATATCGGGCCGAGCGCGCGATGGCGGCGCTGAAGCAGATGTCCAGCCCGCAGGCGCGTGTGATCCGCGATGGACAAGTCGGACTGATCGATGCGAGGACCCTGGTGACCGGCGACCTGGTGGAACTGGAAGCCGGCAACATCTTGCCGGCCGACCTGCGCCTGACCGAGCTGGCTTCGCTCAAGGTCGATGAATCCGCGCTCACCGGAGAATCGCAGCCGGTCGACAAACAGCTTGCACCATTGCACGAGACCGACCTGCCGCTCGGCGACCGCTTCAATCTCGCCTACAAGGGCACGATCGTGACTTACGGCCGAGCGCGCGGGCTGGTGGTGGCGACCGGCATGCAGACCGAGCTGGGAAAAATCGCCACACTGCTGGCGGGAGAGTCCGGCAAGACGCCGCTGCAGAAGCGCCTGGCGCGCTTCGGCCAGCATCTGGCGCTGGTGGTGCTGGCGATCTGCGCCATCATTTTCGTCGCCGGCTGGCTGCGCGGCGAGCCGCCGCTGGTGATGCTGCTCACCGCCGTCAGCCTGGCCGTCGCCGCCATTCCCGAGGCGCTGCCCGCGGTGGTCACGATTTCGCTCGCGCTGGGGGCAGCGCGCATGGTCAAACAGAATGCGCTGATCCGCCGTTTGCCAGCGGTGGAGACCCTCGGTTCGGTCACCTTCATCTGTTCCGACAAGACCGGCACGCTGACGCAGAACCGCATGCATGTCGACTGCGTGCTGGCCGCCGGAGAAACCCGATCCGGCCTGCAAGACATGGTGGAATCGCCCTGGCGCGAACTGGGCATGGCAATGGTGCTGTGCAACGATGCCGTGGCCGGCGCCGACGGAAAACTGAGCGGCGACCCCACCGAAACCGCGCTGCTCGAAGCCGTGCAGGCGGCCGGGTTCAGCAAGTCAGAATGGCAGGAAACCTGGCCGCGCCTGGCCGAGCTTCCCTTCGATTCCGAGCGGGCGCGCATGAGTATGCTGCATCGCGACGGCGAGGCGGTGCTGATGCTGGTGAAGGGCGCCCCCGAGGGCGTGCTGTCGCTGTGTGTCGACCAGCTGGTCACCGGTGGCACGACATCCATCGATCAGGCGGCGCTGCAGGACACAGCCGAACAACTGGCCACCCAGGGCCTGCGCGTGCTGGCATTCGCGCTGAAGCGACTGCCCGCCGTGCCGGATGCGTTCGATGCCGCAACCCTGGAAACCGGGCTCACCTTCATCGGGCTGGCCGGCATGATCGATCCGCCGCGCCCCGAAGCAGCCGAGTCGGTGGCCGCCTGCAAGGCCGCCGGCATTGTTCCGGTGATGATCACCGGCGACCATCCTGCCACCGCGCGTGCCATCGCAAGCCGTCTGGGCATCATCGAAGATGGCGGCAAGGTGCTCAGCGGCAGTGAGCTGTCGCGGCTGTCTCTTTCTGAATTCGAACGCGAGGTGGAATCGGTGCGGGTGTATGCGCGCATCAACCCGGAACAGAAGATCAAGATCGTGCAGGCGCTGCAGGACAAGGGCGAGTTCGTCGCCATGACCGGCGACGGCGTGAACGACGCACCGGCGTTGAAGCGGGCCGACATCGGCGTCGCCATGGGCAAGGGCGGCACCGACGTTGCGCGCGAGGCGGCGCACATGACGCTGCTGGACGACAACTTCGCCACCATCGTGCATGCGGTGCGCGAAGGCCGCCGCATCTTCGACAACATCCGCAAGTTCGTCAAATACACCATGACGAGCAATTCGGGCGAGATCTGGACCATCTTTCTCGCGCCCTTCCTCGGCCTGCCGATCCCGCTGCTGCCGATCCACATCCTGTGGATCAACCTCGTCACCGACGGCCTGCCCGGGCTGGCGCTCGCCAACGAGCATGCCGAGCGCGATGTCATGCAGCGGCCGCCGCGGCCACCGAAGGAAAGCATCTTCGCCCACGGCATGTGGCAACACATCCTGTGGGTGGGCCTCTTGATGGGCGGCGTTTCGCTGCTGACCCAGGCGTGGGCGATCCACACCGGGTCGGCGCACTGGCAGAGCATGGTGTTCACCGTGCTGACGCTGTCGCAGCTGGGCCATGTGCTGGCGATCCGTTCCGAACGCGAGTCGCTGTTCGGCATGGGCGTGCTGTCCAACCGCATGCTGATAGGTGCACTGGGGCTGACCTTCGCGCTGCAGATGGCCGTGCTCTATGTGCCCTGGCTCAATCCCATCTTCAAGACCGCCCCCCTGAGTCCGGGTGAACTCGCCGCATGTCTCGCGCTGTCGTCGGTGGTGTTCATCGGCGTGGAGATCGAGAAGCTGCTGGTGCGGCGCGGCTGGATTTATGCCGGTCCCTAGGAAGCCGCCTGCATCACCTGTGTCCACAGGGCCCTGACCGTATCACGTATGGTTTCCACTTCGGCCGGCGCCACCCGCGCATAATCCGCGCCGCTCAGCTTGATGGCATGTTGCCGGCGGCGCAGCTCGCGATAGGCGTCGGCGGCGGCCTGTGCGATGTTGGCAGGGATCAGCCCGGCCGCGCCTGTGCGTTGCAGGAGCGCAATGTTGCCGACGTTGTCGGCGAGTTCGGGATGCGCGGCGCAATGCCGCAGCACCAGATACTGCACGCAGAACTCGACGTCGACGATGCCGCCGCTGTCGTGCTTGAGATCGAACAAGTCACTGTCATTGATGTGGCCGGCGTGCATCTTTTCGCGCATCGACAGGACCTCTTCGCGCAGCTTGCCGGTGTCGCGCGGCAGGCACAGTACCTCGCGGCGCAGGGTTTCGAAGGTGTCGCCGATCGCCGTGTCGCCGCACACGAAGCGCGCACGCGACAGTGCCTGGTGTTCCCACAGCCAGGCGTGGTGCAACTGGTAGTCGCGGAAGGCCTCGGTCGAGCTCACCAGCAGGCCTGACGCACCGTCCGGCCGCAGGCGCAGGTCGGTTTCGTAAAGCATGCCGGCCGGAGTGAGGGTGCCGAGCCAGGTGTTGATGCGCTGCGCCAGCCGCGCGTAGATTTCCTGCGCGCGTTCGTCGGTATCGTCATAGAGGAACACCAGATCGAGATCGGACGCGTAGCCGAGCTCCTTGCCGCCAAGTTTGCCGTAGCCGATGACGGCGAAACGCGGGGTGTCGCGGTGGCGTGTTTTCAGCCCGCTCCAGCAACGCGCCAGGGTTTCGTTCAACAGCGTGTCGGCCAGGTATGACAGGTGATCCGACAGCGCCTCAAGCGTCAGCCGTCCGGCCACGTCCTGCGCCAGCAGGCGCAGCGTCTGCACCTGCTTGAAACGGCGCAGCGCATCCATCTGCGCCTCGGTGTCGCCGGGATGGGCATCGAGCTCGTCGTGCAATTCCGTGGCGAGCTGTGTCCAATCAGGTACGCTCATCAGGTGCTGGGGGGCGATCAGTTCGTCCAGCAATTGCGGCTGTCGCGTGATGATCTGCGCCGCCCATGGGCTTGCCGCCAGTAGACGCACCAGTTGCCGCAGCGCGGCCGGATATTCGGCGAGCAACGCCAGATAGGTGGAGCGGCGAGAGATCGATTGCACCAATGCGGCGAAGCGTTCCAGCGTGACCGCCGGATCGGGCTGGCTGCCGATGATTTCGAGCGCGGGCGGCAGCAATGCGTTGAGCCGCAGTTGCGTCGATTCGGCCAGCCGTGCGGTGCCATGGCGCAGCGCATCCAGTATCGCCAGCACACGCGCCGGGTCGTCATAGCCTGCGTTTTCCAGCAGCGCCTGGGTGGCGGCGGCGTCCGTTGTGCCGCAGCATACGGCGGTGAGCGGATGGCTGTTCTGGTCGGTTTGCGGCGCGGCGAACATCTGCTCGAAATGGCGCGTGACCTTGTTGCGGTGCCGGTCGAGCGCCGCGACCATCGCTGCATGATCGGGAAACCCCATGCTTTCAGCGAGCATCGCACGCGATTCCGCGTCGTCAGGCAGCAACTGTGTCTGTGCGTCATCGAGGTACTGGATTCGGTGTTCCAGCCGGCGCAAAAAATCATAGGCGGCAGCGAGTTCCTGCTGCGCGTCGGACGTCATCAGGCCACTTTTCACCAGTTCGTGCAGCACCGTCAGCGTCGGGCGCTGCTGCAGGCGGGTGATCTGGCCGCCGCGGATGAGCTGGAAAACCTGTGCGGTGAATTCGATTTCGCGGATGCCGCCCGGCCCGAGTTTGACGTTGTGCGCCATCTCGCGGCGCGCGACTTCGCGCTGGATCTGCACATGCAGGTCGCGGATCGCGGCGAACGCGCCGAAGTCGAGATATTTCCGGAACACGAAGGGGCGCACGATTTCTGCCAGCTCATCGTGGCGCGAGCCGGTGAGCGGGCGTGCCTTGATCCAGGCATAGCGTTCCCACGGCCGTCCCTGTGCCACCAGATAGTCTTCCAGCATGGCAAAACCCATGGCAAACGGGCCGGATTCGCCCCAGGGGCGCAGCCGCAGGTCGACACGGAAGACGTAGCCGTCGGCGGTGGCTTCCGACAGCGCGGCGGCCAGTTTCCGGCCCAGGCGGATGAAGAATTCGTGGTTGCTGAGCGGGCGAACCGGTGCGGCGGGATCGTCGGCTGCCGTGTCGCCTTCCTCGGGATAGAGATAGATGAGATCGATGTCGGACGAGACGTTGAGTTCGCCGCCGCCAAGCTTGCCCATGCCGACCACGACCAGCTGCTGCGGTCGTCCCTGCTCGTCGCGTGGCTCGCCGTGACGGGCAGCCAGCGCGGCGTGGTGGAATTCGAGCGCGGCGGCAATGCACACCTCGGCCAGTGTGCTGTATGTGGCGACAACTTCGGCCAGATCGGCGCTGCCGGCCAGGTCGCGTGCGGTGGCGACGAGCCAGACCCGCTGGCGCAATTGCCGCACACGCTGGTGCAGCGCGGCCTCGTCGGCGCATGGCGGCTCGTCCAGAAAGGTCTGCATCGCTTTTCGGCTGAACGGCTGGTCAAGCTGGCCGGCCATGGCTTCCGCCAGTTGCGGCTGGGCCGCCAGCAGGCGGCGGCCAAAGCGGGAACAGCGGGCAACGCGGTCAAGTGCGGGATGGCTCATGGCTTGGATTAGGCTGGTTTGAATTAGAATCGTACGGTTATCAAACACTCTATCAGTGGAGAGACTGTATGGCAGCCATCGAGTCGATTCTGACCGAAACCCGTGTATTCCCGCCCGCGGATGAATTCGTCAAACGGGCGAATGTGTCCGGCATGGACAGCTATCAGGCCCTGTGCCGCCAGGCCGCAACCGATTACGAAGGCTTCTGGGCGGATCAGGCCCGCCGCACAATCGACTGGAAAAAACCGTTCACCCGCACGCTGGATGAGACCCAGGCGCCGTTCTACAAGTGGTTCGACGACGGCGAACTGAACGTTTCCTATAACTGCCTCGATCGCCACCTGGTGACACGGGGCGACAAGACCGCGCTGATTTTCGAAGCCGACGACGGTGCGGTGACGAAAGTCACCTACAAGGAACTGCACGCGCGTGTCTGCCAGTTCGCCAACGGCCTGAAGTCGCTCGGCGTGGAGCAGGGCGATCGCGTCATCGTCTACATGCCGATGAGCATCGAAGCCGTGGTGGCGATGCAGGCGTGCGCGCGCATCGGCGCCATCCATTCGGTGGTGTTCGGCGGCTTCTCCGCCAAGAGCCTGTTCGAGCGCATCGAGGATGCGCGTGCCAAGCTGATCATCACCGCCGACGAATCGCTGCGCGGCGGCAAGGCCGTGCCGCTGAAGCGTGCGGTCGACGAAGCGCTGGTGATGGGCGACACCTCCTGCGTCGAGCGCGTGGTGGTGTATCGCCGCTCCGGCGGCGCGGTCAACTGGTCCTCACGCGACCTGTGGTGGCACGAACTGACCCAGACCCAGGCCGAGACCTGCGAGCCGGTGTGGGTGTCCGCCGAGCATCCGCTCTTCATCCTCTACACCTCCGGCTCGACCGGCAAGCCCAAGGGCGTGCAGCATTCCAGCGGCGGCTATCTGCTTGGCGCCATCCTTTCGATGGAATGGGTGTTCGATGCCAAGCCCGATTCCGACGTCTACTGGTGCACCGCCGACGTCGGCTGGATCACCGGCCATACCTACGTCGCCTACGGCCCGCTGGCGCTGGGCATGACCGAGGTCATCTTCGAGGGCATCCCCACCTACCCGCATGCCGGGCGCTTCTGGGAAACCGTCGCCAAGCACCAGGTCACCACCTTCTACACTGCGCCGACCGCGATCCGCAGTCTGATCAAGCTCGGCCACGAACTGCCCGGCCAATACGACCTGTCCTCGCTGCGCCTGCTGGGCACGGTGGGCGAGCCGATCAACCCCGAAGCCTGGATGTGGTACCACCAGGTCATCGGCGGCGGCCGCTGCCCCATCGTCGACACCTGGTGGCAGACCGAAACCGGCGCCAACATGATCGCGCCGCTGCCCGGCGCGGTGCCGACCAAGCCCGGTTCCTGCACCCTGCCGCTGCCCGGCATCATGGCTGCGATCACCGACGAGCACGGCCATCCGGTGGAAAAGGGGCAGGGCGGCTATCTGGTGATCCAGCGTCCGTTCCCGTCGCAACTGCGCACCTTGTGGGGTGACCCCGACCGCTTCAAAAAGACCTATTTCCCCGAGGAACTCGGCGGCAAGACCTACCTCGCCGGCGATTCGGCGCACCGCGACGATGACGGCTATTTCTGGATCATGGGGCGCATCGACGACGTGCTGAATGTGTCCGGCCACCGCCTGGGCACGATGGAAATCGAATCCGCACTGGTGTCCAATCCGCGCGTGGCCGAAGCCGCCGTGGTGGGCCGTCCACACGACATCAAGGGCGAAGCGGTGGTGGCCTACGTGGTATTGAAAGGCGCGCGTCCCGTTGGCGAGGACGCCCGCAAGATCGCCATCGAATTGCGCGACTGGGTCGGCAAGGAAATCGGCCCGATCGCCAAGCCCGACGAAATCCGCTTCGGCGATAACCTGCCGAAGACCCGCTCCGGCAAGATCATGCGCCGTCTGTTGCGCGCGATCGCCAAGGGCGAGGAAATCACCCAGGATATCTCCACCCTGGAAAACCCCGCGATTCTGGAACAGCTCAAGGAAGCGGTGAAATAGGCATGACGAAGTCCGAGGAGGGGGCGGTCAAGCGCTCCCTCTCTTGAATCCCGCCCGGTTCGTCCCCAGCTTCAAATCAATAGATTCGTTTACTCATCACCCACGAAAGGGAAAACATGTCGCATTACCATGCAGTCGTCTGGCTTGATCATAACGAAGCCCACGTCATGCACATCAGCCCGAATGACGTTGAAAAATCCGTAGTGAGCCCGTCCGAGCCGCATCGCAATCTCCACCGCAAGCGCGGTTCCGTCAGCGGCAGTCGCCAGCCCGAAGACCAGCAGTACTACCATGAAGTCGTCGAAGCCCTGAGCGGCGCGGCAGAAATCCTGATTGTCGGTCCCGGTCAGGCCAAGCTCGAACTGATCAAGCACATTCATTCCCACGACCATGACATTTCCAACAAGGTGATCGGGGTGGAAACCGTGGATCACCCGAGCGATTCCCAGCTCGTCGCGTTTGCCCGCAAATATTTTGTGGCCAAGGACAGAATGCTGTCGCAGTAAAGCATTGCCCTCAATACAAAGAGGGTTATGTGTCCTGCCAAGCACCCTTCGGGGTGCTTTTTTTGTCGGGATTCTTTACATCCTTGAATGGTCGGGTCCGTGCATATGGAACCCCGCCGATTTTTATTCAATAGAAACAGTTTATTGAATTCACTTAAACCCATTAGTTTTTTGTTGGTCTGCTTTTTGCGTAAGGTTTCGAACATAACAAGATGCAGAACAAATCGAACGTTCGAGCAAATGGAGGCAGGCCAATGACGCTTCAAAAACTTAATCGCACCCTGTTGGGCGCTTTGCTGGTCTCTGGGGGGCTGAGTGTCGCTTCTCAGGCCCAGGCTGCAGGTTATTGCGATTTAGGCACGGCAACTGAAGGTATTAGTACCGCGAATATGACGTTTAATAACATCGCTTCAAGCGATTGCTACGGAGTTGTCGCTGGCAATATCTCAGGTACCGGCAATGGTGGTAATGATGGTCCGGCTGAAATCAATGCCTTGGCCTGGGGGACTGGCTGGACTTACCTCGATGCAACGGATGCATCGGGTAATACATTCATGGGGCTTAGTTTCACAGTGACCGCGACGATTCCAGGTACCAGCTGGACGCTCACGGGCACCGACACGAACGGAATCACGCCTCTGAATTTTCCGGCAAGCCTCGATTTTGTGGTGAGTTTGAAGGGTGGAACGGAATATGCCTTGTGGGGCTTCGATAATGCGAATGTTGATGGCTCTGACACGGGTACGTTCAGCATTGTCTTTACAAACAATGGCGGGAACAATCCTGCGCTTTCCAATCTGATCGTTTTTGGGCGAGAAGCCGGGGGCGGTACGGTGAGCGCAGTCCCCGAAGCCAACACCTATGCCATGCTGCTGGCCGGCCTGGGTTTGGTTGGTTTTGCTGCACGCCGCAAACTGACCTGACTAATCGCAGCACCTTAAAAGCGCCGCAATGTCGGCGCTTTTTTTGCGTCGCGATCGGGGCTCATCGGTCTCCGGCCGGCAATCAAGCGGGGATATAGGGGACGGAATTTTGGTTTCCGTAGGACGGACTGGGCGAAAACTCCAACCAATTGATTTGTTTGAATAAAAAAACTGAAAACTTTTCGCGGGCACGCTCAAGTCCGTCGAAAAATCGTCGTTACTGTTGATATCCTGTACAAGGGCAAACCCGTCGCGAGGCGGGGACGCAAAGCTTCCGGTCTTGGAAAAAGACAGCGGGGCCGCCATGGTGAGACCGTGTATCTCTTGATGGTTGTGCGTCGTGTGCCCTGATTCAGGCAGTTTTTCGATCAAGGAGCCACACCATGCCGCACCATTGCCCATTTCCCGTCCACTCAACCAACAGCCGCCACGGCTACCACACGGGCAGTGCACCGGGCTTTACCTTGGGTCTGGCCCTGGTGGCGGCCTTGTCCGGGTATGCCGGATTCAGCCACGCAGCCCCGGCAGCCACGCCGACCATCGCACCTCAGAGGGCCCAGGCCTATGCGGGATGGGCCAAGGGCCGTCTGCTGGTGGCCCCCCGTCCCGGGCTGTCGGCAGCCGAGTTCGACAAGGCGATGAAGCCGCACAATGCGCGCTCCAGGGGCTACATCAAGCAACTCAATACCCACGTCATCGAACTGCCCGCCGGCATGGATGAAGTGACGGCCATGAAGGAACTGCGCAAGAACCGCAAGCTGAAGTACGTCGAGCTTGACATGGCTGTTGCCCCCGCAGCCTCCGTAACCGACCCCTCCTATGGCAGCAGCTGGGCGCTGCCGAAAATCCAGGCGCCCACTGCCTGGGATAGCGCCAACGGCAGCGGTGTGACCATCGCCATTCTGGATACCGGCATCGACAGCACCCACCCGGATCTGGTGCCCAACCTGGTGCCGGGCTGGAACGTCTACGACAACAATGCCAACACCGCCGATGTGCACGGCCATGGCACCTGGGTGGCCGGCGTGGCGGCGATGGCGGCCAACAATGGCAAGGGCAGTGCAGGCGTGGCCTGGGGCGCGAAGATCATGCCGGTGCGCATTGCCGATCCCAATGCCTACGCTTACTGGAGCACCGTTGCGCAGGGCATTTACTGGGCAGCCGATCACGGCGCCAAGGTGGTGAATGTCAGCTACAACGGGGTGTCCGGCAGTGCCACCATACAGTCCGCAGCACAATACCTGCGCAGCAAGGGCGGCGTGGTGGTGGTGGCGGCAGGCAACAGTGGCGCACTGGAAAGCATTGCCGCCAACGATTCCCTGCTGACTGTCGCGGCCACCGACCAGAACGATGCGCGCGCCAGCTTTTCCAGCTATGGCGCCTATGTCGACGTGGCGGCGCCGGGGGTGAGCGTCTACACCACGGCCATTGGCGGCGGCTATTCCAATGCGTCCGGCACCTCGTTTTCCAGCCCCATCGTCGCCGCCACCGCGGCGCTGATGCTGTCTGCCAACAGCAGGCTGACGCCGGCCGACGTCGACCGCATCCTCAAAACGACCGCGCTTGATCTCGGCACGTCCGGCTATGACTCGTACTATGGTTCCGGCCGGATCAACGCTGCATCAGCGGTATCGGGCGCCAGGCAGACTGTCGTGGCCGATACCCAGGCGCCCACCGTCAGCATTGCCTCGCCTACCGGCGGGCGCGTATCCGGCGTGGTTCCGGTTGATGTCAATTACTCCGACAACATCGGCGTGGTCCGCGCCGATTTCTACGTCAACGGCCAACTGGTCGCCAGCGACAGCCTGGCGCCGTTTGCTTTCGCCTGGGACACCGCGGGCAAAGCGGACGGCAGCTACACGCTGAGCGTGCAGGCTTACGATGCTGCGGGCAACCGTGGCACGTCTCCTTCGGTTGCGGTTACCCTGGGCAACGACAGCACGGCCCCCACCGTCAGCAGTTTCAGCCTGACCGACGGCATGACGATCTCGCCCACCAAGCAGACGATCAAAGTGTCGGCCACCGACAGTCAGGGCGTGGCCAAAATCTCGCTGATCATCGACGGCAAGGAAGTGGCTATTACCTACGGTGGTTCGCTCAGCTACAACTGGAACACCCGCAAGCTGGCCAAAGGCGCACATACGGTCACCGTGCGCGTCACCGACACTGCAGGCAACGTGACCAGCAGAACCGTGACGGTTTACAGGTAAGTACAACCGTTGCTGCAAAAAAGCGCCCTGCGGGGCGCTTTTTTATGCCCGGTCTGAACGGGTCAGCGCCTGGGTGGTGTTCACCAGTTCCAGCACCAGGGTGTGCAGCCGAGCCGGCGATTTCAGTGCGCCGTTTTCCTCGTCAAACGCCTGGTCGGCATGCGCCAGCGAGAACTGGCCGGGCAGTACCAACACACCCAGGGTGTTCAGGATCTGCCGCAGGTGGGGCAGCATGCGCATGCCGCCGAACGTGCCAGGCGAGGCAGCCAGGATGGCGGCGACCTTGTTCTGGTACGGCACCAGTCCCGATTCGCCCTGCCACTCACGCGATATCCAGTCCAGCGTGTTTTTCAGCAGGGGCGGAATCGAGCTGTTGTATTCCGGGCTGGCGATCAGCAGTGCGTCGTGTTCCTTGAACAGGGCTTTCAGGCGCAGCGCGTTGTCGGGCAGGCCGTCGCGGTCTTCGAGGTCGCCGTTGTAGAGCGGCAACGGATAATCCGTCAGGTCGATCAGCGTGACCTCGCCGCCCGCGGCGCGGGTGGCGGCCCCCCCCCCCGGGGTGAGCCTGGGCTTACAGGAGTCGCGGCGGAAGCGGCCGGAAAAAGCGGGTTTGGTTGGCCAAGGGGTT
>JAIBFE010000006.1 GCA_019459705.1 Thiobacillus sp.
TCGACAAGGCGCTGTCCAACTTCCGCAAGGGCATGGACAAGGGCCTCTACAAGGTGCTGTCGAAGATGGGCATTTCGCTGGTGGCGAGCTACCGCGGCGCCCAGCTGTTCGAAGGTGTGGGCCTGCACGAAAGCGTGGTCGATCTGTGCCTGAAGGGCACGGTGTCGCGCATTTCCGGCGCCAACTTCGACGATTTCGAAGCCGACCAGAAACTGCTGCACAAGGCCGCGTTCAACCCGCTGCGCCCGCTGTCGGCCGGCGGCCTCTTGAAGTTCATGTTCGGCGAGGAATTCCACGCCTACAACCCGGACGTGGTGCAACAGCTGCAGAAGGCGGTGAAGACCGGCGATTACGCCGAATTCAAGAAGTATTCCGCGATCGTCGACACCCGCCCGGTGGCCATGCTGCGCGACCTGATGAAGCTGAAGGGCAACGCCACGCCGATTCCGCTGGAGGAAGTCGAGCCGCTGGAAAGCATTCTCAAGCGCTTCGACTCCGCCGGCATGTCGCTCGGCGCCCTGTCGCCGGAAGCGCACGAGGCGCTCGCCGAAGGCATGAACCGCATCGGCGGCCGTTCCAACTCGGGCGAAGGCGGCGAGGATCCGAAGCGCTACGGCACGACCAAGACCTCCAAGA
The DNA here is from genome assembly GCA_019459705.1 of Thiobacillus sp. Lineage (GTDB taxonomy): Bacteria > Pseudomonadota > Gammaproteobacteria > Burkholderiales > Thiobacillaceae > Thiobacillus. The sequence continues at coordinate 637 of JAIBFE010000006.1, forward strand.
TCAAGCAGATCGCCTCCGGCCGCTTCGGCGTCACCGCGACCTACCTGGTCAATGCCGAGGTGCTCCAAATCAAGATCGCGCAGGGCGCCAAGCCCGGCGAAGGCGGCCAGCTGCCGGGTGACAAGGTGTCGCCGATGATCGCCAGCTTGCGCCACTGCAAGCCCGGCACGCCGCTGATCTCGCCGCCGCCGCACCACGACATCTATTCGATCGAGGATCTGGCGCAGCTGATTTATGACCTCAAGCAGGTCAACCCCGACGCGCTCGTCTCGGTGAAGCTGGTCGCCGAACCCGGCGTCGGCACCATCGCGGCAGGTGTGGCCAAGGCCTACGCCGCCCTCATCACCATTTCCGGCTACGATGGCGGCACCGGCGCTTCGCCGCTGGCCAGCGTTAAATACGCCGGCTCGCCGTGGGAGCTGGGCTTGAGCGAGGCGCAGCAGGGGCGGCGCGCCAACGGCCTGCGCGGACGCGTCCGCGTGCAGACCGACGGCGGCCTGAAGACCGGCCTCGACGTCGTCAAGGCGGCGATCCTCGGTGCGGAATCCTTCGGCTTCGGTACCGGCCCCATGGTCGCGCTGGGCTGCAAGTACCTGCGCATCTGCCACCTGAACAACTGCGCCACCGGCGTGGCGACGCAGAACGAAAAACTGCGGAAAGACCACTTCATCGGCCTGCCCGAGATGGTGGTCAACTACTTCAAGTTCGTCGCCGAGGAAACGCGCGAACTGATGGCCTCGTTGGGCATCCGCAAGCTCACCGACCTGATCGGTCGCACCGACCTGCTGGATCTGTCGGCCGGCGATACGCCGCGCCAGGGCCGGCTGAAGCTCGACGTGCTGCTGAGCCAGGGCGACATCCCGGCCGACGCGCCGCGCTTCTCGCAACAGGAGCGCAACCCGTCCTTCGACAAGGGCGAACTGGCCGAGCAGATGGTGGCCGACGCGATCGGCGCGATCAAGGCCGGCACCCGGATCCAGCTGGCCTATGAAGTGCGCAACGTCAACCGCTCGATCGGCGCGCGCCTGTCGGGCGAGATTGCCAAGGCGCACGGCGGCCGCGGCCTGCCGGACGACACCATTCGCATTGGCCTGACCGGCTCGGCCGGCCAGAGCCTCGGCGTGTGGAACCACAAGGGCCTGACGATCACGCTGGAAGGCGACGCCAACGACTACGTCGGCAAGGGCATGGGCGGCGGCCGGCTGGTGATCTTCCCGCCGCGCGCCGCCACCTTCGATGCGCACCGCAACACGCTGATCGGCAACACCTGCCTGTACGGCGCGACCGGCGGCGAGCTCTACGCCGCGGGCATGGGCGGCGAGCGCTTCGGCGTGCGCAACTCCGGCGCGCTGGCGGTGGTGGAAGGCATCGGCGACCACGGCTGCGAATACATGACCGGTGGCACCGTGGTCGTGCTGGGCGACACCGGGCTGAACTTCGGAGCCGGCATGAGCGGCGGCATGGCCTTCGTGGTCGACGACGCGGGCGATTTCGTGTCGAAGACCAACAAGGAAATGGTCGAGCTGACCCGCATTACCAGCGTCGAGACCGAGCCGTTCCGCGTCTTTCTCAAGGCGCAGATCGAGCGCCACCTGGCGCTCACCGGCAGCGCGCGCGCCAAGGCCCTGCTGGCCGACTTCGACGCCACGTTGGCGCGCGTCTGGCTGGTCAAGCCGAAGCGGATTTCGATTGAAGACCTGGTCGAGGACATTCCCGGCCAGACCAAAGAAGCAGTGAGTGCATAAGATGGGTGACGTATTCCAGTTCCTCAAGCAGGCGCGACGCGACGGTGACAAGACCGAAGCGGAGGTGCGCAAGCACGAGTTCCGCGAAATCTACGCGCTGATGGATACGGCGCACGCGCAGGAACAGGCTGATCGCTGCCTCGGCTGCGGCAACCCCTATTGCGAGTGGAAGTGCCCGGTGCACAACTACATCCCGAACTGGCTGAAGCTGGTGACCGAAGGTCGCCTGTTCGAAGCGGCCGAATTGAGCCACCAGACCAACTCGCTGCCTGAAGTGTGCGGCCGCGTCTGTCCGCAGGACCGCCTGTGCGAGGGGGCATGCACCCTCAACAGCGTCGGCTTCGGCTAGGTCGGCGGCTTCGGCGCGGTGACCATCGGCCAGGTCGAGAAATTCATTTCCGAGGAAGCCTTCAAGGCCGGCTGGCGCCCCGACATGTCGAACGTGATGCCGACCGGCAGGAAGGTCGCCGTCATCGGTGCCGGTCCCGCCGGCCTCGGCTGCGCCGACGTGCTGGTGCGCAATGGCGTGAAGCCGGTGGTGTACGACCGCTACGACGAAATCGGCGGCCTGCTCACTTTCGGCATCCCCGAGTTCAAGATGGAAAAATGGGTGATGACGCGCCGCCGCGAAGTGCTGGAAGGCATGGGCGTCGAGTTCCGCCTCAACACCGACATCGGCAAGGATGTTTCCATGCAGTCCCTGCTCGACGAATACGATGCGGTGTTCATGGGCATGGGCACCTACACCTACATGAAGGGCGGCTTCCCCGGCGAAGACCTGTCCGGCGTGCTGGAGGCCCTGCCCTTCCTGATTTCCAACGTGCGCAAGTGCCTCGATCTGGCGAAGCCGGACGAGGTCTATCACGACATGAAGGGCAAGCGCGTAGTGGTGCTGGGCGGCGGCGACACCGCGATGGACTGCAATCGCACCAGCATCCGCCAGGGTGCGGCCAGCGTCATCTGCGCCTACCGCCGCGACGAGAAGAACATGCCCGGCTCCAAGCGTGAAGTCGGCAACGCCAAGGAAGAAGGCGTGCAATTCCTGTGGAATCGCCAGCCGGTGGAGATCGTCGGCAACGGCAAGGTCGAAGGCGTGAAGCTCGTCACCACCGAGCTCGGTCCGCCCGACGCGCGCGGCCGCCGTACCCCCGTCGTGGTGCCCGGTTCGGAGGAAATCGTGCCGGCCGACCACGTCATCGTGGCGTTCGGCTTTCGCCCCAATCCGCAGCCGTGGTTCGCCGACCACAAGATTGCGATCGATCAGGGTGGCCGCGTGATCGCCGCCGGCCAGCAACACGCTTTCCAGACCGCCAACCCGAAAATCTTCGCGGGCGGCGACATGGTGCGCGGCTCCGACCTCGTGGTGACCGCGGTGTGGGAAGGCCGCGAGGCCGCCAAGGGCATCCTCGCCTACCTCGATCTGCTGTAAACCCGCTGCATGGG
>JAIBFE010000014.1 GCA_019459705.1 Thiobacillus sp.
ACGACAACGCTGGCTGGACGGGACGCTGTATTCGCCCGATTTCGAACAGGATAGCTGCGGCTTCGGCCTGATTGCGCAGATCGACAATCAGCCCAGCCACACGCTGGTGCAGAACGCGATCGGCTCGCTGGCGTGCATGACGCACCGTGGTGCGATTGCGGCCGATGGCTTGTCGGGTGACGGCTGCGGCCTGCTGTTCAAGAAACCGGATGCGTTCCTGCGCGCGGTGGCAGACGAAGCCGGTTTCACGCTCGGTGACCTGTATGCCGCCGGACTGGTGTTCCTGTCGCGCGACGCCGCGCCGCAGACGCATGCACGTTCAACGCTCAAGGCTGCACTGGAAGCACAGAGCCTGACGGTTGCCGGCTTCCGCCTGGTGCCGACCGATTCTTCCGTCTGCGGCGAATCGGCGCTGGCCTCGCTGCCGCATATCGAGCAGGTGTTCGTCAACGCACCCGCCGGCATGAGCGAAGACGATTTCGAACGCAAGCTCTACATCGCCCGCCGCCAGGCCGAAAAGGCGCTGGAAGCCTCCGACCCGGTGTTCTACCTGCCGACGCTGTCGTGCCGCGTGATCAGCTACAAGGGCCTGGTGATGCCGGACAACCTGCCGGTGTTCTACCCCGATCTGAACGACGCGCGCTTCGCATCGAGCCTGGTGGTGTTCCACCAGCGCTTCTCCACCAACACCTGGCCGCAATGGCGGCTCGCGCAGCCGTTCCGCTATCTGGCGCACAACGGCGAGATCAACACGGTACAGGGCAACCGCAACTGGAGCCGCGCGCGCGAGCAGAAGTTCGCCACCCCGCTGATCCCGGACATGGACGCCATCCGCCCCATCGTCGGCACCAAGGGTTCCGATTCGATGAGCCTCGACAACATGGTCGAAGGTCTGGTGATGGGCGGTGCGGGGTTGTTCCGCGCGCTGCGCCTGGTGATTCCGCCGGCGTGGCAGAACGTCGAGTCGATGGACGCCGACATCCGCGCGTTCTACGAATACCACTCGATGCACATGGAACCGTGGGACGGCCCTGCCGGGATAGTTTTAACTGACGGTCGTTATGCAGTTTGTACGCTCGACCGCAACGGCCTGCGCCCGGCACGCTGCGTGCTGACCAAGGACCGCATCCTCACCATCGCCTCCGAAGTGGGCGTGTGGCAGATCGACCCGGCCAATGTCGAGCGCAAGGGCCGCGTCAAGCCCGGCCAGATGATCGCCGCCGACCTCAACACCGGCCGTCTGCTGATGCCGGAAGACATCGACAACGAGCTGAAGGGCGCGCAGCCCTATCGCGAATGGCTGAAGGCCAACGCGGTCAAGCTCGACCTGTCGATCAACCAGGATGCCGACCTGCCGGTGATGGACGCCGCCAGCCTGCTGACGCACCAGAAGCTGTTCAACGTCAGCTTCGAGGAGCGCGACCAGATCATCCGCGTGCTGGCCGAGGACGGCGCCGAAGCGATCGGCTCGATGGGCGACGACACACCGATGGCGGTTTTGAGCCAGAAAGTGCGCTCACCGTTCGACTACCTTCGCCAGCAGTTCGCGCAGGTGACCAACCCGCCGATCGACCCGATCCGCGAAGCGATCGTGATGTCGCTCAATACCACCTTCGGTCCCGAGCGCAACCTGTTCGAGGAAACGCCCGAGCATGCGCATCGGGTGTAAGTGCACACGCCGCTGCTGTCGAAGGAAGCTTTCGACAGGCTGCTGAACCTGGATGACCCGGCATTTGCGTCCATCACGCTCGACCTCCATTACGACCCTGCAGCGACTGCGCTGGAAGCCGCAATCCACGCGCTGACCGCACGAGCGGTCGACGCCGTGCGCGCCGGCAAGGTCATTCTCGTGCTGTCGGATCGCAATCTCGCCAAGGATCGTCTGCCAATCCCGGCCCTGTTCGCCACCGGCGCCGTGCATCATGCCCTGATCGCCGCCGGCCTGCGCTGCAACGCCAACATCGTGGTGCAAACCGGCACCGTGCGCGACCCGCACCACTACGCCTGCCTGATCGGCTACGGCGCGACCGCGGTGTATCCGTACCTCGCCTACCAGGTCATCGGCGAGTTCGTGAAGACCGGCGAGATCAAGCCCAACCTCGACAAGGCGCTGTCCAACTTCCGCAAGGGCATGGACAAGGGCCTCTACAAGGTGCT
>JAIBFE010000017.1 GCA_019459705.1 Thiobacillus sp.
GCGGCGCGCGAAGATCGCCTCGTCCGAGGCCTTGAGGATGGCCTCGCGCGCCTCGGCCTCGAGTGCCCTCGCCGTTTCCGGAGTGGGCTTGATCGCCAACACGAAGACGCCGAGCACCTCAAGGCCGAGCGCCTGAATCTCGGGGTGTGACTGCAGGCGGCGGGCAAGCGAACTGGAGATTTTGTCCGAGGCACGCAAGGCCTCCTTCAGGTTCATGGCCTGTACGTCCTGCTGGATCAGCACCTCCACCACAGCCAACACGCGCTGCGGCAGCTTCTCCGGGTCGTCGGACTCGTAGGTCTTGCCGTCCGAACGCAATGCGAAATTGAGCATCGACGAAGCCTTCGCCGGGTCGTTCACGCGATTGGCCACCTGACCCTGGACCGTCAGCGACTGAAAGTCCGCCGTGACCTGCTGAAAGATGAACGGTGCCTCGCGGCTCGCCACGGGAACCGCGACCAGCGAGGACGTCGGCCCGTAATAGAACATCGACAGCCCGGCGCCTTCGCGGACGACGTGACCGCCGCGGACCTGCATGAGATAGGTGGTGGGTAACGCCTTAACGAATCGAATGCCGAACATGATGCACCTCCCGTCTGTGTTGCTTAGTGTGACTGTCGCACTAAGTTAGTTGCACAGTAGCACTAAGATATCTACACTGCAAGAACGATTTTTCAGAGAGACGCTCCAGCATGGCCAAAACCGGCAAGCCCCCGGCGACGCAAGACAAACTGGATTTCCCGCGGCCGCTGACTATGGTGGACGTGGTCATCTTCGCGGTCATGGAATCAAGGCTGCAGGTGCTTTTGGTGAAGCGCCCCGACGCACCCGGCGAACCCTATCCTGGACTCTGGGCCCTGCCCGGCGGATTCGTGGACGTGGACCGCGACGAGAGTCTGGAAGCGTGCGCCCGCCGAAAGCTGAGGGAGAAGGCTGGCGTGGAAGCGCCCTACCTTGAACAATTGGGAAGCTGGGGCGGTGTGAGCCGGGATCCACGGGGCTGGTCGGCCACGCATGTCTATTTCGCGCTGATTCCGTCGGAGCATGTCATGCCGCAGAAAGGCGCCAACGCAGCGGAAGCCGCCTGGTTCACTCTGCAAGAATTCGACGGCAGGAGCAGGCTCGCCTTCGATCACATGGAGATCATGCAGGCCGCCGTGACGCGACTGCGCAACAAGGTCGAATATACGTCCTTGCCTGCCTACCTTCTCCCGGAGGAGTTCACACTCAGCGAGTTACAGCGCATGTACGAAGTGGTCATGGAACGCCCAATCGAGAAGAGCGCGTTCCGCACACGGGTTCTGTCATCGGGGCTCGTGGAGCCGGTAAGAAAGATGCGCGAAGGTCCGAACCGGCCGGCGCAGCTCTACCGTCTTGCTGATCCCGTGCATCCAGTCGTGTTTACGCGAACAATTAAAACACGAACCGACTGAAGTGATAGGGGTTGGGGCTTTAGGAAAAAGGAATTTTCCAAAATTAATCTGCAATTCGGGGTGAAAGCTGCACGGAGAGGCAGATTCCTTACCTAAGCCA
>JAIBFE010000346.1 GCA_019459705.1 Thiobacillus sp.
CCGGACTCCCCATGGATGTTGATGACGGTCATTGGCATCCTTCTGTTCATCGGCGCGATGGGCAAGTCGGCGCAATTCCCGCTACACGTCTGGCTGCCCGACTCGATGGAGGGCCCGACGCCGATTTCCGCGCTGATCCACGCGGCGACGATGGTCACCGCCGGCATCTTCATGGTCGCGCGCATGTCGCCACTGTACGAGCTATCGGACACGGCGCTCAGCTTCATCATGGTGATCGGCGCGATCACTGCCTTGTTCATGGGCTTCCTCGGCATGGTGCAGAATGACATCAAGCGCGTGGTGGCATATTCGACCCTGTCGCAGCTCGGCTACATGACGGTCGCGCTGGGCGCGTCGGCCTATTCGGTCGCGGTGTTTCATCTGATGACGCATGCCTTCTTCAAGGCCCTGCTGTTCCTGGCCGCCGGGTCGGTGATCATCGCCATGCACCATAATCAGGATATCCGCTACATGGGCGGCCTGAAGAAATACATGCCGATCACCTGGATCACTTCGCTGATTGGCTCGCTGGCGCTGATCGGCACGCCTTTCCTGTCGGGCTTCTATTCCAAGGAATCCATCATCGAGGCGGTCAAGCTGTCGAACCTTCCGGTGGCCAACATTGCCTACTGGGCGGTGCTGATCGGTGTCTTCGTCACGGCCTTCTATTCCTTCCGCATGTATTTCCTGGTGTTTCACGGCAAGGAGCGTTTTCATCAGGGACATGCCCACGGCAACGAGCCCGACGCGCACCACGACGCGCATCACAGCAGCACACCGCATGAAACCCCGTGGGTGGTCACCGGTCCGTTGCTGGCACTGGCATTGCCCTCGCTGGCTATCGGCTACATGACCATCGAACCGATGCTGTTCGGTGAGTTTTTCGGGAACGCGATCTACGTTGCCGACCGCCATCCGGTGATGCACGAGCTCAACCAGCATTTCCACGGTGCCGCCGCGATGGGCCTGCACGCCGTGATGACGCTGCCGTTCTGGCTGGCGGTGGCGGGAGTGGGTCTGTCGGCGTTTTTCTATCTCAAGCGTCCGGACATCCCGGCCGCCATCGCGCAGCGCTTCAGCTTCCTGCACCGGATGCTGCTCAACAAATACTGGTTCGACGAGCTCTACAGCTGGGTGTTCGCCAAGGGCGCGCAACTGCTGGGCGGCACCCTGTGGCGGCGTGGCGACCAGAACGTGATCGACGGTTTCTTCGTCAACGGGACGGCGCACCTGATCGAACGCTTCTCGCGCCTGGTCAAGGCCTTCCAGTCCGGCTACATCTACCACTACGCGTTTGCCATGCTGATCGGGGTGTTCGCCCTGGTGACCTGGTTCGCGCGGCTCAACTAGAACGATAACCATGTTCGGACAGTCGATTCTCTCTCTCGTCATCTGGGTTCCGATTCTGGCCGGGGTGGCGGTGCTCGCCACCGGCTCCGACCGCAACGCGGCGCTGGCGCGCTGGATCGCGCTGGCCGGTGCGTTGCTGGGACTGATCGTCGCGATTCCGCTGGCCACCGGCTTCGACACCGGCACCTCGGCCATGCAGTTCGTCGAGAAGGCCGCCTGGATCCCGGCATTCAACATCCACTACCACCTCGGCGTCGACGGCATCTCCATGCCGCTGATCCTCTTGAACAGCTTCATCACCGTGCTGGTGGTGATTGCCGGCTGGCAGGTGATCCAGGACAAGGTGGCGCAGTACATGGCAGCCTTCCTCATCATGTCCGGCCTCATCAACGGCGTGTTCGCCGCGCTCGACGGCATCCTGTTCTATGTCTTCTTCGAAGGCATGCTGATCCCGCTGTATCTGATCGTCGGCGTGTGGGGCGGCCCGAATCGCGTGTATGCCGCGTTCAAGTTCTTCCTCTACACTTTGCTCGGCTCGCTGCTGATGCTAGTGTCGATGATCTACCTGTATTTCCAGTCGGGCGGCAGCTTCGACATCCAGACCTGGCACACCACCACGCTGGGGATGACCGCGCAGACGCTGATGTTCTTCGCCTTCCTGCTCGCCTTCGGCGTCAAGGTGCCGATGTGGCCGGTGCATACCTGGCTGCCCGACGCCCACGTCGAGGCGCCCACCGGCGGCTCGGTGGTGCTGGCGGCGATCACGCTGAAAGTCGGCGCCTACGGCTTCCTGCGCTTCATCCTGCCGATCCTGCCCGATGCCAGCCACGAGCTCGCCTGGTTCGTCATCACCTTGTCGCTGATCGCGGTGGCCTACATCGGCTTGGTGGCGCTGGTGCAGGCCGACATGAAGAAGCTCATCGCCTATTCGTCGATCGCGCACATGGGATTCGTCACGCTCGGCTTCTTCATGTTCAATCCGCTCGGCCTCGAGGGTGGCCTGGTGCAGATGATCTCGCACGGCTTCGTCTCTGCCGCGTTGTTTCTCTGCATCGGCGTCATGTACGACCGCCTGCACTCGCGCCAGATCAAGGACTACGGCGGCCTGGTCAACAAGATGCCGGTGTTCGCCGCCTTCTTCATGCTGTTCGCCATGGCGAATGCCGGCCTGCCCGCCACCAGCGGCTTCGTCGGCGAATTCATGGTCATCATGGCCGCAACCAAGGTCAATTTCTGGTTCGCCTTCGTCGCCGCCACCACGCTGATCCTCGGCGCCGCCTACACGCTGTGGATGTACAAGCGCGTCGTGTTCGGCAAGGTCACCAACCCGCACGTCGAGGAGATGCGCGACGTCAACGCGCGCGAGATCCTGATCCTCGGCGTGCTCGCGATCTGCGTGCTGGCCATGGGCCTGTATCCCAAGCCGTTCACCGACGTCATGTACGTCTCGGTGGTCGACCTGTTGGCGCATGTCGCCCAAAGCAAACTGCCTTAAGGTTCCAAGATGAGCGACTTCCTCACGCAATTCGCCCCCGCGCTGCCCGAGATCTTCGTGCTGGCGATGGTGTCGCTGATCCTGGTGATCGACGCCGCCGTCGACGACAGCAAGCGCTACGTTGCCTATGTGCTGTCGCTTGCCACCGTGGTCGGCGCGGCCGTCCTCACTGCGCGCGATTTCTCGACCATGCCGGTGCTGGCGCTGGGCGGCCTGTTCATCGACGACCCGTTGTCCGACGTGCTGAAGCTCTTCCTTTATCTGAGCGTCGCGGTGGTGATGGTGTATTCGCGCGATTACCTCCGCCAGCGCGGGCTCTACAAGGGCGAGTTTTTCGTGCTCGCGCTGTTCGCGCTGCTGGGCATGATGGTGATGGTGTCGGCGAGCCATTTCCTCACGCTCTATCTCGGCCTCGAACTGCTGTCGCTGTCGCTCTACGCCATGGTCGCGCTGCAGCGCGATTCCAGCGTGGCGACCGAGGCGGCGATGAAATACTTCGTGCTGGGCGCGCTGGCGTCCGGCATGCTGCTGTATGGCATGTCGATGGTCTACGGCGTCACCGGCTCGCTGGCGCTCGGCGACATCGCGCAGAATCTGGCGGATGGCACCGACCTGCGCATCCCGCTGGTGTTCGGCATCGTCTTCATCGTCGCCGGGCTGGCGTTCAAACTGGGAGCCGTGCCGTTCCACATGTGGGTACCCGACGTCTACCACGGTGCGCCCACCGCGATGACGCTGTTCATCGGCTCCGCGCCCAAGATCGCCGCCTTCGCCTTTGTCGTGCGCATCCTTGGCCAGGGGCTGGAATCGCAGGTCGCCGAATGGCGCGACATGCTGGTGATCCTGGCGGTGCTGTCGATGGCGCTCGGCAACCTCGCAGCCATCGCGCAGACCAATCTGAAACGGATGCTGGCCTACTCGACCATCTCGCACATGGGCTTCATGCTGCTGGGCATCCTGGCCGGTTCGCAGAACGGTTACGGCAGCGCGATGTTCTACGTGCTGGTGTACGCGCTGATGAGTCTGGGCGGCTTCGGCATGATCCTGCTGCTGTCGCGCGCAGGCTTCGAAGCCGACCAGCTCGACGACTTCAAGGGTCTCAACCGCCGCAGCCCGTGGCTGGCCTTCCTGATGCTGCTGCTGATGTTCTCGATGGTCGGCATTCCGCCCACCGTGGGTTTCTACGCCAAGCTGGCAGTGCTGCAGGCTGTGGTCGAGATCGGCTATGTGTGGCTGGCGGTGGCGGCGGTGCTGTTCTCGCTGGTCGGTGCGTTCTACTACCTGCGCATCGTCAAGCTGATGTATTTCGACACCCCGCACGACACCGAAGCGATTTCCGCCTGCCCCGACGCCCGTGTCATCATGTCGGCCAACGGCCTCGCCGTGCTGGCGCTCGGCATCCTGCCGCAGCCGCTGATGGCGGTGTGCGTGCACGCCATCGGCGTATCGTTCTGAACCATCCCCGCCAGAGCCGGTCTGCTCTGGCGTTACTCAGGTTTTTGGATTTACCGTGAATTTTTCTACCTCTCTGCTGCTGATCCTGGCGTTCATCGCCGCCAACCTGCCGTTCCTGGTCGAGCGGATTTTCTTCGTCGCCAGGCCCAAAACCGACAGCAAGTCCTTCGCCTGGAGGCTGCTTGAACTGGTCGTGCTGTTTTTCATCGTTGGCGGCATCGCCATGCTGCTGGAAGGCAAGCTCGGCGACGTCCATAGTCAGAACTGGGAGTTCTATGCGGTCAACGCCTCGCTGTTCGTGGTGTTTGCCTATCCGGGCTTCGTCTACCGTTATCTGTGGCGTCGGCGCGGGGCGTAAGCGGAATGGACACGATTGAATTCATGCTGCGCGACGACCACGTCGCGCTCTGCGTCCTGCTCAAGCTTACCGGCATCGCCAGTAGCGGGGGGCAGGGCAAGCTGATGATCGCCAACGGCGACGTCACGGTTGATGGGCAGCCCGAAAGCCGCAAGACGGCGAAAATCCGCGCGGGCCAGACGGTGCAGTGCCTGGGGCAGACGGTTCGGGTGGTGGCGGCCGCGGCCTAAAGAAAGCAGAAGGTGAAGCGGCCGGAATCGAATTCCACCGCCAGCCGCGCGCCGCGGTTTTCCGCATAGTCCCACGAGCCCTTGGTGGCGCAGCCTTCGTGACATTCGCTCACGCCTGCCGGCGACTCGAGATCGCGTTCGCGGTCGTACCAGCTCAACAACATGGTTTCATCATCCAGCTGCTGTCGGGCGATCGCAGTTGCCAGCTTCAGCGCGGCGTTGAAGTCGAGTCCGAGTTCAGTCGTTTCCAGACGAAGTGTTTTCACAGTGAATATCCATCAGCGCCTTCCGTGCGCCTGTCTTCATAAATGCGCTTTCAGCGCGCCAGGGTTCATAAATGCGCTTTTAGCGCATACAGCATATCCAGCGCCGCCTTCGGCGTGAGCGTGTCGGGATCGAGCTCGCGCAACTGGTCGAGCGCGGGGTGCGGCGGTGGCTCCTCGTTGGGGAGGTGGGCGGCGAACAGGTCGCCCTGCGGGCCGGGCTGCAACTGCGCGTCTTCGAGCTCGCGCAGGTGGCGGCGCGCCGCGTGAATCACCGGACTGGGCACGCCGGCCAGCCGCGCGACCTGGATGCCGTAGCTCTGCGAGGCCGGGCCTTCTTCCACCGCGTGCAGGAATACCAGATCGGCGCCGTGTTCCTTGGCGTCGAGGTGCACGTTGACAAGTTGCTTGAACTCGTTGGCGAGCTGCGTCAGTTCGAAATAGTGGGTGGCGAACAGGGTGAATGCACGGGTGGCGGTGACCAGATGCCGTGCCACTGCCCAGGCCAGTGCGAGACCGTCGAAGGTAGAGGTGCCGCGGCCGATTTCGTCCAGCAATACGAGACTATTCGCGCTGGCGTTGTGCAGGATGTGCGCGGTCTCGGTCATCTCGACCATGAAGGTCGAGCGCCCGCCGGCGAGATCGTCCGACGCACCGATGCGGGTGAATATCTGGTCGACGTCGCCGATTTTCGCCGAATTGGCGGGTACCCACAGGCCGCAGCAGGCCAGCAGGGTCGCCAGCGCGACCTGCCGCATGTAGGTCGACTTGCCGCCCATGTTGGGGCCGGTGATCAGCAGCATCTGGCGGCTGCGATTGAGCGTCACGTCGTTGGGGATGAAGTGGTCGACCTGCGCTTCGACCACCGGATGGCGGCCGCCGCGGATGACGATGCCGGGCTCGCTGGTGTAGTCGGGCGCGCACAGCCTGAGCGTGCCGGCGCGCTCGGCCTGGCTTGCCAGCACGTCGATCTCGGCCAGCGCGGCAGCGATGGCGAGCAGATCCGGCACATGCGGTGTCAGCGTGTCGAGCAGCGCGTCGAACAGCGCCTTTTCGCGTGCCAGCGCGCGGTCCTGCGCCGACAGCGCCTTGTCTTCGAAAGCTTTAAGCTCCGGCGTGATGTAGCGCTCGGCATTCTTCAGTGTCTGGCGGCGGCGGTAGTCATCGGGGACGTTGTCCGACTGCGCGCGGCTGACCTCGATGTAGAAGCCATGCACCCTGTTGTATTCAACCTTCAGGTTTGCGATACCCGAGCGTGCGCGTTCGCGGGTTTCCAGTTCCAGCAGGAAGGCCCCGGCGTCGCGTGTCAGTGCACGCAGTTCGTCGAGGTCGGCGTCGTAGCCGTCGGCAATCACGCCGCCTTCGCGCAGCACGCTGGCGGGCTCGGGCTGGACTGCGCGCGCCAGTAGGGCGTGGAGATCAGGACGGGCGGCCAGCGCGGCTTGCAGCGCCGCCAGACGGGCGCGGTCATCGGGTAGCGCAGCGGCGAGATCGGGCAGCAGGGCGAGCGTGTCGCGCAGGCCGGAGAGATCGCGTGGACGCGCGTTCTTCAATGCGATGCGGCCGCTGATGCGTTCGACGTCGGCGCAGCTCTTCAGTAGTCGAGTGAGGACGGCAGCCGTATCGGGCCGTTCGGCCAGCACGCCGATGGCGTCGCGCCGCCGGGTCAGAATTTCACGGTCGCGCAGTGGATGATGCAGCCAGTGGCGCAGCAGGCGCGTCCCCATGCCGGTGGCGGTGGTGTCGAGCACCGACAGCAGGGTCGGCGCCGCTTCGCCGCGCAGGGTCTCGGTGAGTTCCAGGTTGCGCCGGGGGGCGGCGTCGAGCTGCACGAAATCGCTGCCGCGCTCGGCCCGGATGGACTGGATGTGGGGCAGCGCGGTGCGCTGGGTGGTCTGGATGTAGTCGAGCAGGGCGCCCGCCGCTGCGATGGCGAGCGGCAGGTCGGCCACGCCGAAACCGGCGAGATCGCGGCTGCCGAGTTGCTGTGCCAGTCGGGCGGTTGCACCGGCCGTGTCGAACTGCCACGGCGCCAGCCGACGCACCGAGCAGCTTGCGCCCGCCAGAGCGAAATCATCCGGCGCCAGGATTTCCGCCGGCCGCACCCGCGCCAGCAGGGCAGGCAGGGCGGCCGCATCGACTTCTGTGACCTGGAAGCGACCGGCGGCAAGATTCAGCCAGGCGACGCCGATCGATTGGTTGCCAGGCGCTGTATTAACCTTGCCGGGGGCGACCGCCAGAATCAGCGTGTCGCGCGTTTCGTCCAGGAGGCCCGAATCGGTCAGCGTGCCGGGCGTCACGATGCGGCTGACCTGGCGCTCGACCGGGCCCTTGCTGGTGGCGGGATCGCCCACCTGCTCGGCGATCACCACCGATTCGCCCAGCTTCAACAGCCGCGCCAGATACTGCTCGGCGCTGTGATACGGCACGCCGGCCATCTTGATCGGGCTGCCTGCCGAGGCGCCGCGCGTGGTGAGCGTGATGTTCAGCAGCCGCGCGGCCTTTTCGGCGTCGTCGAAGAACAGCTCGTATAAGTCGCCCATGCGGTAGAACAGCAGCATGTC
>JAIBFE010000051.1 GCA_019459705.1 Thiobacillus sp.
GGGGGGTGGGGGGTGGGGCTCGCCCCCGCGGCGGGCCCCCCCCCCCACCTCCCCCCCCTTTCCCCCCGCGGGGGGGCGGCCGCCGGCGGCCGCGGGGCGGGCGCGGCGCCCGCCCAGCCTGCTGCATTCCTACGGCCTCGCCCGCGCCGAGGTGCTTGCCGCACTGTTCAACAGCCTGCTGATGCTGGTGCTGATCGGCTTCATCGTTCACGAGGCGATCGGGCGCATGGGCACCCCGCGCGACATTGCCGGCGGCACTGTCATCGGCGTCGCCGTGATCGGGCTCGCCATCAACCTGGCCGTCGCCTGGATCCTGCATCGCGGCGAGCAGACGCTCAACAGCCGCGCCGCCCTGCTGCATGTACTGGGCGACGCGCTGGGTTCGGTGGCCGCGATCACGGCCGGCATCGTCATCGTTGCCACGGGCTGGACACCGATCGATCCGCTGCTGTCGCTGTTCGTCGCTGTGCTCATCGGCGTGTCGGCGCTGCGCCTGTTGCGCGAGGTCATGCATGTGCTGATGGAAGGCGTCCCGCTCCACATCCGGCTCGACGCCGTCGGCAACGACCTCGCGGCGCTCGACGGCGTGCTGCGCGTGCACGACCTGCACGTATGGACGCTCTCCTCGGGGAGCCTCTCCTTGTCGGCCCACCTCGAACTCCGTGATCTGGACGACTGGCCGGGCATACTCGCGGCCGCACGCAAGACACTGGATACGCGCCACGGCATCCGCCACGTCACCCTGCAGCCCGAGCCGCTGATGGCCGCGCCGCTGGTGCGCAGCAGCTACCCCCCGCCTCCGCAATCCTGACGGCCAAACGTTTTTTTATCGGGCCCACTTGATTTATTAATGAGAATCGTTATTATTCGTAACACCTAGTGCATAACCGTATGCCCGTGCCGACATGCCCCCGACCGCCGCGCCTTCCTTGAACCAACCGCCCCAATCCGGGCAGCGCTCCCATCCGCAGGCCCCCATTCCGGCAGAACGCCTGTTTCAGGGTGGCCAGGAAGTCCAGATCGTCCACAACGGCGGAACCTATCGCCTGCGGATCACCCGGAACGGCAAGTTGATCCTGACCAAGTAGTCGCCCGCATCCCCCGAAAGGAAAACCATGCATTCCGCCTCGCTTCTCGTTGCCGCCCTGGTCATGCTGCGTCGCCCCTGCACCCGCAACCGCATCACCGCCGGGCTGCTGCTCGCCCGCGCCGCCCGGGATACCACGCTCAGCCCCGCCGAACGCGAGGCCTGCCTGAATCTGGTCGACGAACTGGAACAAGACGCGCAGTCGGCCTCGCTGGCACCGGGCCGCCCCGCGAACCGCTGTGACGCCGCATCGACCCCCTGGATCCTGGCAATCCAATGACGCAACTGGCGATCGACGTACCGTCCGGTGCACCCCGGCTCTCTCCCGCATGGCTTGGCGCGGTCGTGCTCGTGCATGCCGGCCTGCTGGCCGTGCTGCTGGACGCACCGGACACGCCCGAAGAAACCGTCCTGCCGCGCCCGCTGACGACGGTGAGACTAATCGAACCCGAAGCCGAGACGCCGCAACCACGTCCCAATCCCACACCACCCAGGCCGGCGGCCAAGTCGCTGCCCATTCCGCCCTTGCTGGCAGCCAAGACCACCACCCCTGTGTTGTCTACGCCGCAGCCCGTGGCGGAGACGCCGAAGCCGCTACCGTTACCCGAGCCCGACGTCTTGCCCTCGCTCAAGCCGTCGACCGAGGCGGTTTTCGCGCCCGCGCCGGCGCCGCCGCCGATCATCCCGCCGCGCCCGGCCGATTACCTTGCCAACCCGAAGCCGCCGTATCCGTCTCTATCACGAAGGCAGGGCGAGGAAGGCACCGTGCGCCTGAGCATTCTGGTCAACCCGGACGGCAGCATAGCCCGGCTGGAACTGGCGCAAAGCAGCGGCCATCCGCGCCTCGACCGCGCCGCCATGGACACGGTGCAGTCCCGCTGGACGTTCGAGCCTGCCCGCCAGGGCGGCAAACCGGTGACCGCGTGGGTCATCGTGCCGATTCAGTTCACCCTCAGGAGTTAAATCATGGAAACCGCCGCACCCCAGCTGGGCATAGCCCATTTCATCGCGCAGGCCGACGGCCTCGCGCATTTCCTGCTCGTCGTGCTGCTGGCGATGTCGGTCGTCACCTGGTATCTGATCGTCAGCAAGAGCCTCGCCAACAGGCGCATGAAGAAGCACGCCCGGGCTTTCCTGGCACGCTTCTGGGGCGCGCCCGGCCTGGCGGCCGTGGCCGACTACCTGCAGAAGAACGGCGTCAGCGATCCGTTCTCGCATCTCACCCATCACGGACTCAAGGCCGCCGAGCAGTACCGCAACAAGACGGGGCAGCGCCTGATCGAATCGGGTTCGGAAGATGAATTCCTCACCCGCGCGCTGCGTCGCGCAATCAACCATGACACCGCGCGGCTGGAATACGGCCACACCATGCTGGCGTCGATCGCATCCGCAGCGCCCTTCGTCGGCCTGTTCGGCACGGTGTGGGGCATCTACCACGCGCTGGTCAACATCGGCATGTCGGGCTCCGGCAGCCTCGACCAGGTCGCAGGTCCCGTGGGCGAGGCGCTGATCATGACCGCGCTGGGTCTTGCGGTCGCGATCCCCGCGGTGCTCGCCTACAACTTCTTCAACCGCGCACGGCGCCAGATGCTCACTGAAGTGGACGGTTTCGCGCACGACCTGTTCGCTTTCATGTCCACCGGCGTGCGCAACAACACCCGTGTCCACAAGAATGAAGAACGCATCTACGCCGCGCCCGCGGTCAGGAGCGCCTGATGGCCTTCGGCGGACTCACGAACGACGCCGGCGACGGCGACAACGCGGAGATCAACATGATTCCGCTGATCGACGTGATGCTGGTGCTGCTGGTCATCTTCATCATCACCGCGCCGCTGTTGACGCACGCGGTCAAGGTCAACCTGCCGGTCGCCACGAGCCAGCCAAACGAGGTGAAGCCGGAGACCATCAATCTCTCGATCCAGGCCGACGGCACCGTGCACTGGAATGCCGAGCCGGTCGACGCCGCCGTCTGGCAGGCGCGCATGGACACCGCCGCGCAGCAGACGCCGCAGCCGGAAATCCACATTCGCGCCGACGGCGATCTCGCCTACCGGAACGTCGCGCAGATCATGGCCGACGCCGCGCGCGCCGGACTGAGCAAACTCGGCTTCGTCACCGATCCGAAGGACGCAATCTGATCGGCTATTCGCCAACACGATAACCGCCGCCGAGCGGCGAACGATTTTTCAACCGCAGCCAGCCAAGCGTTTTGCTCCGCCAGCCAGTCGATTTTCCAGGGAGCAAGACCATGTCTCATCTACGACCGCGCCCGCCATCGGGCATCCTGCGCCAGCTGCTGGCGCGCCTTCAACCTGTCGCCGCAACGCCGGCCGCCGCCTCGCTGGCTTTCATGATGCTGGCGCCGATCGCCGCGCAGGCACAGACCCCAGCGACAAGCGAAACCACCCTGCCCACGGTGAAGGTCGAGGACACCGCCGACCCGATGGAAGTCAACAACGGCTACCAGGGCACGCAAACCCGCGTCGGCAAGACGCTGCAGGACCCGCAGGACATTCCGCAGGCGATCACCACCGTCACCCGCGAGCTGATGGAAGACCAGCAGGTCGGCAGTCTGCGCGAGGCGCTGCGCAACGTGTCGGGCCTCACCTTCACGGCTGCCGTGGGCGGCCGCGCAGGCGACAACATGATGCTGCGCGGCTTCTACACCTTCGGCGACCTCTACCTCGACGGCATCCGCGACACCGCGCAGTACAACCGCGAAACTTTCTTCCTCGAGCAGGTCGACGTGCTGCGCGGCTCGGCGTCGATGCTGTTCGGCCGCGGTCAGGCCGGCGGCGTGATCAACCTGGTGTCGAAGACGCCGAAGCGCGCCGATGCCTACACGCTGACCGGCAGCGTCGGCACCGGCAACTACACCGAAATCACCGCTGATCTCAATAAGCGTGTCGGCGAGGATTCCGCCCTGCGCGTGAACCTGATGAAACGCGATGAAGGCAGCTGGCGCGAGAACCCCGCCACCGGTGCCGAGCCCGAGATCGATCGCGGCGGCATTCATGTCAGCTACGCGTTCGGCATGCAGACCGACGACGAATTCGTCCTTTCGCACGTCCAGATGCGCAATCGCGACATCCCCGACTACGGATTCTCGTTCGACAACGCCACGCACCGCCCCAACACCAATTTCTCGCCCGACACCTTCTGGGGCATCGACCGCAATTTTGACGAAAGCGACGTAAACGTCACGACCAGCACCTGGACGCACCATTTCTCACCGAAGAGCGAACTGCGCACGACCGTACGTTACGGCGACTACGAGCGCAGCTACTGGGCACGCACGCCGAGCGCCACCGATGCGCCGGGCTCGACCGGCCTCAACGGCGCCAGCCCCAACACCGGCCCCACCCGCTCGATGGATTACGAAACACTCACGCTGCAGTCCGACTTCAGCACCCAATTCCGTGTACTCGGCATGAAGCACGAACTGGTCACCGGCGTCGAATACCTGAGTGAGGACAGCCATCGCAGTTCGCTCCAGAACCTGGGCGGAACCACCGCGCTCAATCCGCCGGCCTTCCAGCCCTACGTCGAATCGACCACTGCCAGCCCGGTCAATTTCACCGGCGACTCCTACGCCGTTTACGTGCAGGACACGGTCGAATTCATGCCGTTCTGGAAGGCCACGCTCGGTGTGCGGCACGACGAGCTGAAGGCCGAATACTCCAGTCTGAATTCGCCCCAGCTGGATTTCGGCGAATGGAGCGTGCGTTCCGGTCTGTCGTACCAGCCGACCGACGAAGCGCACTACTACCTGAGTTTCAGCGACTCGTTCAGCCCGACTGCCGATCTCTACCAACTCTCCGGCGGCGCCCATCCACCTGAGCGCAGCCAGGTCTACGAACTCGGCGCGAAGTGGCTGTTCTTCGACGGCGACCTGGCCTTCCGCAGCGCGCTCTACCGCGCCGAAAAGGAATACGAGCGCAACACCGATCTCGAATCGACCGCAGCGATCCTCACCAGGAAGCGGCGCACCGGCGGCATCGAGTTCGAGCTCGCCGGCCGCATCACGCCCGACTGGGAAGTGTTCTCCGGCGTATCGCTGATGAAGGCGAAAATCCTCGAAACGGCGGTCAACCTCGACAACAACGACGCCGACACCGACCCCGAGGTCGCCGATCCGCGCTTTGCTGGCCAGCGCCCGCGCAACACGCCGGAATACACCTTCAACCTCTGGACGACCTACAAGCTCGCCGGCGGCTGGAAGATCGGCGGCGGCGTCGAGGTCAAGGGCGACCGCTACGGCTACAACCCGTCATCCGAATCGGCCAATGCGCAGTTCACCACCAACGGCCAGCCGAGCGGCTTCAACCCCAACACCGCGCCGGCCTATGCGCGCTGGGACGCGATGGCGGCCTACGAGCAGAAGGACTGGGCGGTACGGCTCAACGTCAAGAACGTGTTCGACGAGGTCTACTACGACGCGATCTACGACAACGGCCCGTTCACCGTACCCGGCACCGGCCGCCAGTTCATCCTCACCGGCGAGCTGAAGTTCTGAGCCTGTCATCCCTGACAGGAGACCTTGACCATGCTGCTGCACCTCCCCAACATCCTCGACGCCGCCACTCTGGCCCGCTGCACCGCGCTTTTGCAACAGGCCGACTGGACCGATGGCCGCATCACCGCCGGCAGCCAGGCTGCCACGGTGAAAAACAACCTGCAACTGCCGGAAGCCAGCCCGGTCGCGCAACAGTTGCGCGCCATCGTTCTGGAAGCGCTGTCCAGGAATCCCGAGTTCTTCAGTGCTGCGCTGCCCAAGCGCATCTATCCGCCGCTGTTCAACCGCTACGGCGACGAGGCCAATTCATTCGGCAACCACGTCGACAACGCCATCCGCACCCATCCGGCGAGCGCCCAGCACGTGCGCACCGACCTGTCATTCACGCTCTTTCTCAACAACCCCAGCGACTACGACGGCGGGGAGCTCATCATCGAGGACGGCATGGGCGGCCGCGCGGTCAAGCTGCCGGCCGGCCATCTGATCCTGTATCCGTCGTACAGCGTGCACCGCGTCGAGCCCGTCACGCGCGGTACGCGGCTGGCGTGCTTTTCCTGGCTGGAGAGCATGGTGCGCGAACCACAGCAGCGCGAACTGCTGCACGAGCTGGACATGAGCATCGTCGCGCTGCGCGGCGAGCAGGGCGAGAGCGATACCGCGGTCCGGCTCACCAGCTGTTATCACAACCTGATGCGGATGTGGGCGGCGGTGGTGCGCCCCCCGCTTAATTAAAAACCGCCGGCAGGGCCGACAATTAACCCCCCCACACCCGGGGGTTTGCGTGTGGTTTTTAATTAGCGTAGCCCC
>JAIBFE010000064.1 GCA_019459705.1 Thiobacillus sp.
CGTTGCGCTACGCTTCGCTCAATAGCATTTTTATAAGTATCTGTAAATTCACCAATTTCCGTTCCAGCTCGGACGTTCTGGCATTTGGGAACGTGCTCGCGAAGACTTCTCGCGGTCGTGCAGGGCTATCTGAGCTTAACGTTAAGTAGACACCTTAAAAGGTGTATATACAGTTTCAGACAGGGTGTCTAACACGGAATTTATCATTGCAACTCGTTGTTTTTGTTTGCAAGTTAATTCGATAAGGGGGTGTGTGGCCAAATGGAAACACACACGCCGGACTTTCCGGAATTGTTGGGTTTTGCCTTCGTTCAAGTCGCGATCGCAAGGCCTCGCAGGCAGAACTCCCCGACTACTTTCCCTCGCCGCGCCCACCCGGCGCGACCCGGTGCTCCACCGCAAACACCGCCGCTTCCACCCGTGACGACAGGTTCAGCTTGGCGAGGATGTGGCGGACGTGCAGCTTGACGGTGTCGTGGCTGATGTCGAGAGTGCGGGCGATGGCCTTGTTGCTTTCGCCGCGCGACAGGTGGGAGAGGATTTCGCGTTCGCGCGGGGTCAGCGCGTCGAGCAGGGAACCGGCGTCCTGGCCTTTCTGGTCGTACAGCTTGACGAGCTTGGCGGTCATCGCGGGGGCGACGACGGTTTCGCCGCGCTGGGCGCGCTGGATGGCGTCGACCACTTCGTCGGGTTCCATGCTCTTCAGCAGATAACCGTTGGCGCCGGCGCGCAGGGCGCGGGCGAGGTCGTCCACGGCTTCGGAGAGGGTGAGGGTCAATACCGGAAGCTCCAAGCCGTCGGCACGCAGCTGCTGCATCAGGGTGATGCCGTCGGTGCCGGGCATGTTGAGGTCGAGGATGAGGACGTCGGGGCGGTGCGCCTTCAGCAGCATGGCGACCTCGTCGGGCTTGCCGGTGAAGGCGGTGACCTCGATGCTGCCGCTCTGTTCGAGCAGTTCGGCCAGGCCCTTGCGGAACAGGGTGTGGTCGTCGACGAGGATGATGC
>JAIBFE010000068.1 GCA_019459705.1 Thiobacillus sp.
GTCGAGGATGATGATGGCCTCGTCCTTCATCCGCAGGGTCGAGGCGGCATCGATCCAGTAGCCGTTCCAGCCCGCCGCGCGCAGCTTCGGATTCACCTCTTTCGTGTAGTCGCCGCCCTGGCAGGTGATGATGGTGTCGCATGCCTTCAGCTCGTCGATGCTGTTGGCATCCTTCAGCGGCGGCACGTCGCGACCGATGTCGGGACCCTTGCCGCCGACGTTCGAGGTGGTGAAGAACACCGGTTCGATGTGGTCGAAATCGCGCTCTTCCTTCATGCGTCCCATCAGCACGGATCCCACCATGCCGCGCCAGCCGATCAGTCCTACCTTCATCATGTTCGTCTCTCCGTTTGAGGAGCTAGGATTTAGGGGCTAGGGGCTAGAAACCCCGTCACCCTCTCCACCCCTAGCCCCTAGATCCTAGTTCCTAAATCCTAGAGCGCAGCGACCACCGCGTCGCCCATCTCGCTGCACGACACCTTCTGCGTGCCCTCGGTCCAGATATCCCCGGTGCGCAAGCTCTGCGCGATCACCTTCTTCACCGCGTTCTCGATGCGGTCGGCGGTCGCCAGGTCGGCGAAGGTGTAGCGGTACATCATCGCCACCGACAGGATGGTCGCCAGCGGATTCGCCAGGTTGCGTCCAGCGATGTCGGGCGCGGAGCCGTGGATCGGCTCGTACATGCCCTTGTTGTGCTCGTCCAGCGAGGCCGACGGCAGCATGCCGATCGAGCCCGACAGAATCGAGGACGCATCGGACAGGATGTCGCCGAAGATATTGCCGGTGACGATGGTGTCGAACTGCTTGGGCGCACGAATCAGCTGCATCGCCGCATTGTCGACGTACATGTGGGAGAGCGCGACCTCGGGGTAATCCTTCGACACCTCGATCATCACCTCCTTCCACAGTTCGGAGCATTCCAGCACGTTGGCCTTTTCCACCGAGCACAGCTTTTTGCCGCGCTTCATCGCGATGCCGAACGCCACGTGCGCGACGCGGCGCACCTCGGATTCGGAATACAGCATGGTGTTGAAGCCGACGCGCTCGCCGTTGCGGATTTCGATGCCGCGCGGCTGGCCGAAATAGACGTCGCCGGTGAGCTCGCGCACGATCATGAGATCGAGCCCGGACACCACGTCCGGCTTCAGAGACGACGCGCCTGCCAGTTCCGGATACAGCAGCGCCGGGCGCAGGTTGGCGAAGAGATTCAGTTCCTTGCGGATGCGCAGCAGGCCGCGCTCGGGGCGCAGCGGACGGTCGAGCGTGTCGTACTGCGGACCGCCGACAGCGCCGAGCAGCACCGCGTCGGCTGCACGCGCGAGCTTCAGCGTCGCGTCGGGCAACGGGTCGCCCGACGCGTCGTAGCCGGCGCCGCCGATGGGCGCGGTTTCCATTTCGATCCTGGCGCCGTCGGCCTTCAAGACTTCCAGCACCTTGACCGCCTGCGCAACGATTTCCGGACCAATGCCGTCACCCGGCAAGACTGCAATTTTCATGTTTTAAAACCTTTTTCCGCGAAGTACGCGAAGGTCACGAAGAAAAGCTTCCTTCGCGTTTCTTCGTGACCTTCGTGGATGAACAATTAATCACGCAAACAACCACGGCGCTTCGACCCTGCGCCGTTCTTCGTACGCCTTGATCTTGTCGGCCTGCAACAGGGTCAGGCCGATGTCGTCGAGCCCGTTCAGCAAACGATGCTTGCGCCCGCCGTCGACCTCGAACGACAGCACCTCGCCGCCCGGCGTGGTGACCGTCTGCCTGTCCAGATCGACCTTCAGCTGATAGCCCACGCTGGCTTCGCATTCGCGGAACAGGCGGTCGACCACCGCGGCGTCGAGCACGATCGGCAGGATGCCGTTCTTGAAGCAGTTGTTGTAGAAGATGTCGGCGTAGGACGGCGCGATGATGGCGCGGATGCCGTAGTCTTCCAGCGCCCACGGCGCGTGCTCGCGGCTCGACCCGCAGCCGAAGTTGTCGCGCGCAAGCAGCACGCTGGCCCCCTTGTAGCGCGGGAAATTCAGCACGAACGAGGGGTTAGGCTGGCGCGTGGCGGGATCCATGCCCGGCTCGCCGTGGTCGAGATAACGCCATTCGTCGAACAGGTTGGGGCCGAAACCGGCGCGCTTGATCGACTTCAGGAACTGCTTGGGGATGATCGCATCGGTATCGACGTTGGCCCGATCCAGGGGCACGACCAATCCATCCAACACTGTGAACTTGCGCATTACTTGCTCGCCTTCTCTAATTTTTCGCCGCCTTGTTGCATCTTCTCGCCGACCCACTCGCCGGCCTTCTTGACGCCGCGTTCTGTCGCTTCGGCGCCTTTCTTGATGCCACGTTCGGTCGCTTCTGCGCCTTTTTTGACGCCGCGCTTCGTTGCCTCGACACCCTTCTCGATGCCGCGCTCTGTGGCCTCCGCGCCCTTCTTGATGGTTTCGCCCGTCTTTTGGGCTACGCTTTTCTCTTCAGCCCATGCGCCTTGCGCCATCGCCAGCAACAGCAACAACCCGAAAATTCGTTTCATCGCTCACTCCTTCCGCACATCGACGAAATGTCCGGCACACGCGGCGGCGGCGGCCATCGCCGGGCTGACCAGATGGGTCCTGCCGCCCTGCCCCTGCCGCCCTTCGAAATTGCGGTTGGAGGTGGACGCGCAACGCTCGCCCGGCTCCAGCCGATCGGCGTTCATCGCCAGGCACATCGAGCAGCCGGGCTCGCGCCACTCGAAGCCGGCATCGACAAAGATCTTGTCCAGCCCTTCGGCCTCGGCCTGCTGCTTGACCAGGCCGGAGCCTGGCACCACCATCGCCAGCTTGACGTTGGGCGCGACCTTGCGGCCCTTCGCCACGCTGGCGGCTTCGCGCAGATCCTCGATGCGGGAATTGGTGCAGGAGCCGATGAAGACCTTGTCGACCGCAATCTCGGCGAGCGGCGTGCCGGCCATCAGGCCCATGTATTCGAGGGCGCGCGTCCAGTCGTGCCGCTTGACCTCGTTCGGCGCGTCGGCCGGATCCGGCACGCGGCCGCCGATGGTCGTCACCATCTCGGGCGACGTCCCCCAGGTGACCTGCGGTTCGATGGTCGCGGCATCGAGCTCAACCACGCGGTCGAAAGTCGCATCGGCGTCCGAATGCAGCGTGTTCCACCACGCCACCGCCTTGTCCCACGCAGCGCCCCTGGGTGAATAGGGGCGCCCTTTGACGTAGTCGATCGTGGTCTGGTCGACCGCCACCATGCCGGCGCGGGCGCCCGCTTCGATCGCCATGTTGCACAGCGTCATGCGGCCTTCCATCGACAGCGCCCGAATCGCCGAGCCGCCGAATTCCAGCGCGTAGCCGGTGCCGCCGGCGGTGCCGATCTCGCCGATGATGGCGAGCGCGATGTCCTTGGCCGTCACGCCTTTGCCGAGTGTGCCTTCGACCTTGACCAGCATGGTCTTGGAGGGCTTCTGCCACAGGCATTGCGTGGCCAGCACATGCTCGACCTCGGAGGTGCCGATGCCGAAGGCCAATGCGCCGAACGCGCCGTGCGTCGAGGTGTGCGAGTCGCCGCACACCACGGTCATGCCGGGCAGGGTCAGGCCTTCTTCGGGGCCGATGACGTGGACGATGCCCTGGCGGATGTCGTCCATCTTGAACTCGGTGATGCCGAACTCGGCGCAGTTGGCGTCGAGCGTTTCCACCTGCAGGCGCGAGATCGGGTCGGCGATGCCCTGGCTGCGGTCGGTGGTCGGCACGTTGTGGTCGGGCACGGCGATCGCCGCATCGACCCGGCGCGGGGTGCGGTGGGCGAGCTTCAGCCCTTCGAACGCCTGCGGGCTGGTGACTTCATGCACCAAATGGCGGTCGATATAGAGCAGCGTGGTGCCGTCGGCTTCGACGTGGACCACGTGGGCGTCCCACAATTTCTGGAATAAGGTGAGTCCTGACATGCGGAATAAGGCGTTACAGCGCGTAAAACGCTGATTATTTCATAGCTTGGGGGCCGCTGGCACGGCTTTTGTTTGTCCCCAGGCGGCATACACCGCCCAGGCCAGCGCCGCACTCACTGCAGCCAGCGTGAAAGTCCAGGCCGAGCCCAGTGTGTCCCAGGTCAGGCCGCTGGCCAGCCCGCCGATGGTACCGCCGACGCCATAGGACAGGCTGGTGTAGAGCGCCTGTCCGCGCGCCTGATGGCGTCCGCGAAAATGGGCGTGGATCAGCGCTACCGCCGCCGCATGATAGGTACCGAAAGTGAAGGCATGCAGCGTCTGCGCCCCCCACACCACCCAGGCCGACTCCACCCCCCAGGCGATCAGCAGGAAG
>JAIBFE010000069.1 GCA_019459705.1 Thiobacillus sp.
AAAGGAGGGGGAAGCGTGATCCAAACCAGTTCCGTGGATGCATGGCCATCTGCGCCTAACGCCTCGTCCGAGCACACACCGCTCGCTTCGCTCACGGCTGACGCCCCTTCGGGGTGGTGCTCAACTCGAACACGTTAGAACCCATGAAACCGATTAGACCTTGGAAAGAAGTTCTCAATGAATGGGCAGCCGAGCTTGCGGTTAAGCTTGGTCGGCCTGAAGCCGACATTCGAAGCAAAGGATTAACTGCCTACGATTTCTCAATGTCTAGCCGCGTTGAAGTACGTTACCCTTACGGCTTAACACATCGGATCACTGGTTCCTTTGCCCTCATTCGGCCAGAAAAACGGCAAGCAGCCGTTTTCTCAGAGCACGCAGGTTACATTGAGTTCGACTTGATTGAAGACTGTGAGGTTGTAGAAATTCATGAAGACTTTTATCGCCAAGAGTTCTAACCCTACGCTCAAGTTCGCTCCCTCCGGTCGCTGGGACGCGCCTTCGGCGCGCCCCTTAGCTATACGTTGGGCACCTCTTGCCCACAGCACTTGCATTTTTTAGGCCAAGGCTTTGCGTCGAGGAATGCCACCCATCCGTGGTGTAGGTTATTGGTCAGATTCGCATATTGCCACCACACCCACCCAATAAACTCCATGTTCGGCTTGTCCGGTGGCGCATCTTTCACATGCCGCGCCAGTCGCACAGGCCACCAACAAAACTTAGTCTTAAAATTGCTCACTTTGTTACCTCATGTATATGTGCCGGTTACGCTTAACTCCGGCCCACCTCTCTAGCCTTTCGGGGGTGGCGTCACCCATCAAGAGCGTATGCCAAAGCACTCTCTCGCAGGGGTTCGTTTGTGCCCAACAAATCATTCCAGCGGGACGGGCGAAAAGCCGCCCGCCCCTGAATTCAGCCGTTAAGCTCAGATAGCCCTGCACGACCGCGAGAAGTCTTCGCGAGCACGTTCCCAAATGCCAGAACGTCCGAGCTGGAACGGAAATTGGTGAATTTACAGATACTTATAAAAATGCTATTGAGCGAAGCGTAGCGCAACG
>JAIBFE010000075.1 GCA_019459705.1 Thiobacillus sp.
CCTGATCGGCGAAGCGGTGGATTATTCGATCTACCTGTTTGTGCAATCGGAACAGAACTGCGCCGATCATCAAAACTGGATCAAGCGCTTCTGGCCCACCATCCGCCTCGGGGTGCTGACGTCGATAGCCGGCTTTGCCTCGCTGCTGCTGTCCGGTTTTCCCGGCTTGGCGCAACTCGGCTTGTATGCCATTGCCGGGCTGATCGTGGCCGCAACGGTGACGCGCTTCGTCCTGCCTTCCCTGCTGCCCGCCAACTTCCGTATTCATGATCTGTCGGCTGTCGGCCTCACCCTGTCTCGGGTCGTGCAGCGCGCGGCAGTCCTGCGCTGGCCTGCGGCGATCGTGGTGCTGGCGGCCTGCGCCATCGTGGTCGCTAACCGCGCCAGTTTGTGGAACGACACCATCGCGTCACTCAGTCCGGTGTCGCAAGCCGATGTGGAGCTCGACACCCGCTTGCGCGCCGACATGGGCGCGCCGGATGTGCGCTACCTGGTCGTCGTCTCCGGGGCCAAGCAGGAAACCGTAATGCGCGCCGCCGAGCGTGTTTCCGGGCTGCTGCAAACACAAGTCGAGCAAGGCGAACTTGCCGGATTCGAAAGCCCCAGCCGCTATCTGCCCAGCCTGGCCACGCAACGTGCACGCCAGGCCAGCCTGCCCCCGCGCCCGCTGCTGGAAACACGCCTGGCGCAAGCCGTTCAAGGCTTGCCGGTGCGCGCGCCCCTGTTTACGCCGTTTCTGGACGACACTGCCACCGCGCGCAGCCAGCCTTTGCTGCAGGCAAGCGACCTGCGGCAGACCTCCATGGCGATGGCGGTCGATGCCTTGCTTATCCAGCAACGGGGACAATGGCGTGCCTTGTTGCCGCTGACCGCGCCCGAGGGTGCCGACATCAATGCTGATCGTATTCGCGCTGCATTGAGCGCAATGCCCGATGTGCTGTTTGTGGACATGAAGACCGAATCGGATCGCCTGTATTCCGGCTACCTGCATGAAGCCATTGTGCTATCGCTCGGCGGGCTGGTCGCCATTGTCGCGTTGCTGCTCGTGGTTTTTCGCTCGCCCATGCGGGTGCTGCGCGTCATTGCGCCACTGGCCGCGGCGGTCATGACCGTCACCGCGGGATTGAGCCTGTTTGGCCAGCAAATGATCATTCTGCATTTGGTGGGCTTGCTGCTGGTGGTCGCAGTGGGCTCCAATTACGCCCTGTTTTTTGATCGGCCCGATCCGCGTACGCCCATCCTGCCACGCACGCTGGCCTCGATGCTGTTTGCCAGCCTCACCACCGTCGCCGGTTTTGGCCTGCTTGCATTTTCCGACGTCTCTCTCCTGCAGGCGCTGGGCGTGACCGTCGCACCGGGCGTCATCCTGGCCTTGTTCTATTCGGCGGTTTTTGCCCGGCGATCCGATGCGGGATCCAGCCATGCGTGATTCAGCCTGGCACCCCACCCTGTTGATCCGCGCATCCTTCGCGCTGCATGGCCTGGCGTTGGCGGCCGTGATCGCCGAACCCGCGCAATGGCGCTGGGCGTTGGGTGCCGTGGTCATCAACCACCTGGTGCTGACCGCCGTCGGCCTGTGGCCGCGCAGCAACTGGCTGGGACCGAACTGGATACGGCTGCCCGCCGCCGCGGCGGCCAGACATGAAATCGCCCTGACCATCGACGATGGGCCCGACCCCCTCGTCACCCCGCAGGTGCTGGATATTCTGGATCGCCATGCCGCACGCGCCACCTTTTTCTGTGTCGGCTAAAAAGCGGCACGCTATCCGGACCTATGCCGGGAAATCGTCCGCCGTGGCCATGCCGTGGAAAACCATAGCCAGCACCACCGCCATACTTTTTCCCTGCTGGGCCCGCGGGGTTTCATGCGCGAACTGCAGGCCGCACAAAGCAC
>JAIBFE010000088.1 GCA_019459705.1 Thiobacillus sp.
CATCACGACCGGCGAGGTGGTATTCAACACCGCGCTGACCGGTTATCAGGAAATCCTCACCGATCCCTCGTATTCGCGTCAGATCGTGACGCTGACCTATCCGCACATCGGCAACACCGGCATCAATGCCGAGGACGTCGAAGCCGACCGCATTCACGCGGCAGGCCTGGTGGTACGCGACGTGCCGCGCCTGCATTCGAACTTCCGCGCCGACCAGTCTCTGCCCGACTACCTGAAGAGCCAGAACATCGTGGCGATCGCAGACATCGACACGCGCCGGCTGACCCGCATCCTGCGCGAGAAGGGCGCTCAAAGCGGCAGCATCATGGCCGGTTCCGTGGACGAGGCGAAAGCCCTCGCGGCCGCGCATGCCTTCCCCGGCCTCGCGGGAATGGATCTGGCCAAGGTGGTGAGCACACCCGCGTCCTACGAATGGAGCGAAACCGAATGGAAGCTGGGGCGTGGCTACGGGCAGCAGACCGAGCCGCGCTTCCATGTGGTGGCCTTCGATTACGGCGTCAAGCGCAATATCCTGCGCATGCTGGCCGAACGCGGTTGCCGTCTGACCGTGCTGCCT
The DNA here is from genome assembly GCA_019459705.1 of Thiobacillus sp. GTDB lineage: Bacteria > Pseudomonadota > Gammaproteobacteria > Burkholderiales > Thiobacillaceae > Thiobacillus. The sequence continues at coordinate 578 of JAIBFE010000088.1, forward strand.
GCGACGGCAACCGCTGAACAGGCCCTGGCGCTAAAGCCGGACGGCATTTTTCTCTCCAACGGTCCCGGCGATCCGGAGCCGTGCGATTACGCGATCAAGGCGATCGGTGCACTGGTGGCGGCGATGATCCCGACTTTCGGCATCTGCCTCGGCCACCAGCTGCTGGCGCTCGCTTCGGGCGCCAAGACCGTCAAGATGAAGTTCGGCCATCATGGCGCGAACCATCCGGTGAAGGACCTCGACAGCGGGCGCGTGGCGATCACCAGCCAGAACCACGGCTTCGCAGTCGATGCAGCGACGCTTCCCGCAAATTTGCGTAGCACCCATGTCTCGCTGTTCGACGGTTCGCTGCAGGGCATCGCCCGTACCGATGCACCCGCATTCAGCTTCCAGGGACACCCTGAAGCCAGCCCCGGCCCGCACGACGTGAGCTATTTGTTCGACCGATTTATCAAGCTGATGGCCGATCATGCCCAAGCGCACTGACCTTAAAAGCATCCTCATCATCGGCGCCGGCCCCATCGTCATCGGGCAGGCGTGCGAATTCGACTACTCTGGCGCGCAGGCGTGCAAGGCGCTGCGCGAGGAGGGCTACAAGGTCATCCTCGTCAACAGCAACCCGGCGACGATCATGACCGACCCGGACATGGCCGACGTCACCTACATCGAGCCGATTTCCTGGCAGGTGGTCGAGAAAATCATCGCCAAGGAGCGCCCCGATGCGCTGCTGCCGACCATGGGCGGACAGACCGCGCTCAACTGCGCGCTCGATCTGGCCAAGCACGGCGTGCT
>JAIBFE010000096.1 GCA_019459705.1 Thiobacillus sp.
AGTTGCCTTCGAAGAAATGGTTGTATTCGACGCTGCCGGTGGCGAGATAGCGCACCGACGCCACGCCGCCGGTGAGCGTGCGACCCAGGCTCTGGTAGGCGTAGCCGCGCACCGAGTTGTCGCCGCCGGCGCGGGACAGGAAATCGGTGGGAATGCCGTCGCGCGTGTCCGCCAGCACGCTGCCGAGCTCGCCGCGCAGGATCAGCCGGCCCTTGGTGCCGGCGCTGAAATACTGGGTGTGGCGGCCATACAGGCGGATGAAGCTGGTGTCGGACAACAGCGCTTCGGCCGCGCCGCCGCCCTGCAGGGTCAGCACGTAACCGCGCCGCGGATAGAACGCGCGTCCGACCGTGCGCTGCGTCCAGGCATAGTTGGCTACCAGCGCCTGATTGCGTTCATCCACCACGCTGGCAATGATCTGCTCTTCGGTCTGGTACTGCAGCGACAGCGTCGTCTCGATCTGGCCGCGCGTTCGGGTGCGCTTGGCCGCCAACACGGTGGAACGCGTTTCCTGTCCTTCGATGTCCTCCTGCTTGAGTTGCAGGCCGAGGCTGTTTTCGTAGCCCTTGGCATTGCGCGGCCAGACCAGTTCCACCAGCCCGGTCTGCCGTGCCGTCTCCAGACGCGCATCGAACTTCAGGCGCATCCCCCGATCCAGAATGTCGCGATGCATCCACGCCATCTGCACCCGCGCGCCAGTGTCGGTGCTGACGCCGGCGCCCACGCTGAACAGTTTTTCAGGCCGCTCCACCACCTCCACCTGAATCGGCACCGCAGCTGCCAACGCCGGATCGGCTTCGATGCGCACCGTGGCCTGCGCGTAATAGCCGCTCGTCTCCAGCGCCACCTGGTAGTCCAGCAACGCCTGCTGGCGATAGGGCTGGCCGGGCTTCAGCGGACTCATGTGGCGGATGATCGATTCGGGATAACGCTGGCTGCCGCTGATGACCGTCGCACCGTAGAAAAATGCCGGCCCGCTGTCCAGCGTCAGCGTCAAATCCGCCGAGTGCATGGCAGGATCGATGCGCGCCTGGCTCGCCGCGATCCGTGCCGCCGGGTAGCGGGCTGTCAGTAGCGGCCGTAACAGGGCCACCTTGGCGGCATCCCAGTCGGCCTGACGAAACGGCATCCCAGGCTGCAGCGCGAAGCCGCGCTCGCTGCGTTCACGCAAACGCGTCCCCACACCGCTCTCTCCGGCCAACGCACCGGAAAAATCGATCTTCACCGTACGAACCCGGGTGCGCGGCCCGGGCGTCACCGCATAACGCAGCACCTGTTCGTTTCCATCCTGCGTCAGAGCGCTGCCAATCTGTGGCGAGAAATAGCCTTCGGTCGCCAGCAGTTCGCGCGCGGTCTGATCGCTCAGCGTGCGCAGTCGCGCCAGTTCCGCCTCATCCAGCGGCTCGCTCAGTCGCGCCGCCCGCGCCGTTTCCAGATGCTGCGTCAGCAGCGCCTTGAGCTCGTCCGGCGCGTCCACCTCCACCGTCAGCGCGTGCGCCGGCCCCGTGCACAAAACGGCACAGAGCAATAACCGGGACAAAAAAGGCATGGCAGGCAAGACAACTCAAGAATTATGGGAATCTTTCCATTCTAGGGCGTGACCAAGGGGGCCGACAAAAAAGAGAGCGGTCCCCCCTGCCGCCATATAGATCCTCGGACCCTCTCGAAGCCATCACTACGTTATGCGTATCATCGGCACGGCCAATGCCCCTGGCAGCGAATTGGCCGCGATACCCCCGACATGGGTAGTTGATCGCAACTGAATGGTAATATTTCCCGGGCCACAGGTCTTTACATGCTGGCGTTCGGCCCAGGTCCAAGCGTGAGAAGACGTCAATGCGAAATCGTAAAGGCAGGGGGTTCAAGCAGCCAGGCTGGCACCCAGTTGGCGCGTCGCGACGCCGGGTGACAAGCCGACGCGATAGTTGATGAATAGGGGGGCCCAAATCTTGAAAAAACTGGCAATTTCCGTGTGCCTCTGTCTGGCTGGTTGCAGTTCCTTACTTCCGAGGAGCGATGCCGTTGTCGAAGGGCCGTGGAAAAGTTTTGAAGAAGCGCAGCAAGCCTTCGACAAGATCATTCCATATCAAACCAGAGTCGAGGACCTCAAAGCGCTTGGACTCGATCCCATCTCCGGACCGAATATCACCCTCCTGAACTATTCGGATGTCGTACGCCGCTTTATACCGAGTCCGTCGACCGATCCCGACGAGCTCGATGTCGGGGTCAGGGATTGTATCAAGGGCAAAACGGCCTGCACGGGCCTGGAGATTGAACAGCGATCCATCAAGCGCATTCGCTATGGCAATTTCTGGGTTGATGCGCTGAACTTCAAACGCCAGGTGGATGTGACGGGCTGGCGCTTCAACGGCATGCTGCTGATCAAGGACAAGGTCGTCGTGTACAAACTGGTGGGCGGCCAGCCCCTGATCCATGAACGGGAGCAAAGCAGGAACCCCTTGGGGCCGCTTCAGGAATATGCGGGATCAGCATTGCGCGGCATGTTCTGAGAAGCAAAACATAGCACCCACGCAGACTCCGATCGGCTCAAAAAAGGCCCGCGAGACAGGACATCTCGCGGGCCTTTTCCTTGCATCAGCGGATTAAGCCACCTCAGCCGCCTCGTCCTTGGCGAACACGAATTGCCCGGCGCGCACATCGACGCGGATCGTGTCTTTCGCGGCGAAATGCCCGGCGAGAATTTCTCGCGCCAGCGGGTTTTCCAGCTCGGACTGGATCGCGCGCTTGAGCGGCCGTGCGCCGTAGACCGGATCGAATCCCGCCTTGGCGATTTCGGCCAGCGCGGCTTCGGTGACGTCGAGCTTCATCTCCATCTGCGCCAGGCGTTGTTCCAGACCTTGCAGCTGGATGCGCGCGATGCTGGCGATGTGCTTCTCGTCCAGGGCGTGGAACACGACGACCTCGTCGATGCGGTTGATGAACTCGGGGCGGAAGTAGGATTTCACTTCGCCCAGCACGGCGAGTTTCACCACCTGGTAATCGTCGCCTGCCATCTGCTGGATCATCTGGCTGCCGAGGTTGGAGGTCATCACGATCACGGTGTTACGGAAGTCGACGGTGCGGCCCTGGCCGTCGGTGAGGCGGCCGTCGTCCAGCACCTGCAGCAGCACGTTGAACACATCCGGGTGCGCCTTTTCCACCTCGTCCATCAGGATGACCGAGTAGGGTTTGCGGCGCACCGCTTCGGTGAGGTAGCCGCCCTCTTCATAGCCGACGTAGCCGGGCGGCGCGCCGATCAGGCGGGCGACCGAGTGCTTCTCCATGAATTCGCTCATGTCGATGCGAATCATGTGGTCGGCGGAATCGAACAGGTATTCGGCCAGCGTCTTGCACAGCTCGGTCTTGCCGACGCCGGTGGGGCCGAGGAACAGGAAGGAGCCGAGCGGCCGGTTGGGATCGCTCAAACCTGCGCGTGAGCGGCGAATGGCGTCGGATACGACACGCACGGCTTCGTCCTGCCCCACCACACGGCTGTGCAGCTTGTCTTCCATGTGCAGCAGCTTGTCGCGTTCGCCCTGCATCATCTTGGACACCGGGATGCCGGTCGCGCGCGACACCACCTCGGCGATTTCCTCGGCGCCGACTTCGGTACGCAAGAGCTTGAACGCAGGCTTGGTGTCGGCCGCTTCGGCATGCTTCAGCTGGGCTTCCAGCTGCGGCAGCTTGCCGTATTGATTTTCGGCGACCTTATCCAGCTTGCCCTGGCGTTGCAGGTCGATCATCTCGCCACGCAGCCTGTCGATTTCTTCCTTGATGTGGGCGCTGCCCTGCACCTGGGCCTTTTCGGCTTTCCAGACTTCTTCGAGGTCGGCGTATTCACGCTGCAAGGTCTGCAACTCGTCTTCGATGAGTTGCAGACGCTTCTTGGATGCTTCGTCCTTCTCGCGCTTCACCGCCTCGCGCTCGATCTTGAGCTGGATCACGCGCCGATCCAGCTTGTCCATCACCTCCGGCTTGGAGTCGATTTCCATCTTGACGCGCGCTGCCGCTTCGTCGATCAGGTCGATCGCCTTGTCGGGCAGAAAACGGTCGGTGATGTAGCGGTGAGAGAGCTCGGCTGCGGCCACGATCGCCGGGTCGGTGATGTCGACGCCGTGGTGCAGTTCGTAACGCTCCTGCAAACCACGCAGGATGGCAATGGTCGATTCGACGCTCGGCTCGTCGACCAGCACCTTCTGGAAGCGGCGCTCCAGCGCGGCGTCCTTTTCGATGTACTTGCGGTATTCGTCGAGCGTGGTCGCGCCGATCAGGTGCAACTCGCCACGTGACAGGGCGGGCTTCAGCATATTGCCTGCATCCATCGCGCCTTCGGCCTTGCCCGCGCCCACCAGGGTGTGCAGCTCATCGAGAAACACGATGTAGCGGCCCGGATCCATCGCCAGTTCCTTCAGCACCGCCTTCAGGCGTTCCTCGAACTCACCGCGATATTTGGCGCCGGCCAGGAGCGCGGCCAGATCGAGCACCAGCACCTTCTTGCCTTTCAGCGTTTCCGGCACTTCGTCGTTCACGATTCGCTGCGCCAAACCCTCAACAATTGCAGTTTTTCCGACGCCAGGCTCGCCAATCAGCACCGGATTATTCTTGGTGCGGCGCTGCAGGATCTGGATCGCGCGGCGGATTTCGTCGTCGCGCCCGATCACCGGGTCGAGCTTGCCTTCGCGCGCCCGTTCGGTGAGATCGAGGGTGTATTTGGCAAGCGCCTCGCGCTGGCCCTCGGCCTCCTGCGACTGCACATTCTCGCCACCGCGCACCGATTGAATGGCCTGTTCCAGCGCGGCCTTCTGCGCGCCGTGCTGCTTCAGCAGCCGCCCGGTTTCGCCCTTGTCGTCCAGTACCGCCAGCAGGAACAACTCGGAGGCAATGAAGGCGTCGTTGCGCTTCATCGCCTCCTTGTCGGTCAGGTTCAGCAGGTTGTTGAGCTCGCGCGAGATCGTGACCTCGCCGCCGTGGCCCTCGATTTTGGGCAGCCGCGTCAAGGCCTGGGTCAGCGACGCCTTCAATGCAGGAACCTGCACCCCGGCGCGCGACAGGATGGACGACGCGCCGCCACCTTCCTGGTTGAGCAGCGCCAGCAGCAGGTGCTGCGGTTCGATATAGGCATGATCGCCGCCGACGGCGAGGCTTTGCGCGTCGGAAAACGCCTGTTGGAACTGGGTGGTGAGCTTGTCGAAACGCATGGGTGCCCTCTTGCTTAAGGTATATTCAATGCCACCCAAGTAGTGGCATTTCCGCCGATTTCAACCCGCCGACTCCTAATTAAAACCCGCCATGTCCGAATTGATTGCCACTGCTGTCGAAACCGATGTCACGCGCGCACTGGCCGAGGATGTCGGCAGCGGCGACCTCACCGCCCTGCTCATTCCTTCGAAACAGACCGCCCGCGCCCGCGTCATCACCCGCGAAGCCGCGGTGATCGCCGGCCGGCCGTGGTTCGACGCCTGTTTTCGCGCGCTCGATCTCGGCTGCGTCATCGACTGGCGGGCCAACGAAGGGGCCCTGGTCGCCGCCGGGAGTGTCCTGGTCGAGATCCGCGGCAATGCGCGCGCGCTGCTCACCGCCGAGCGCCCGGCGCTGAATTTTCTGCAAACCCTGTCGGCGGTGGCCACGGCCACCCGGCCTTACGTCGAAGCCGTGCGCGGCACCCACGCGGCCATCCTCGATACCCGCAAGACCCTGCCCGGCCTGCGCATCGCCGAAAAGTACGCGGTGCGGGTAGGCGGCGGACAGAACCAGCGCACGGGGCTGTACGACGGCATCCTGATCAAGGAAAACCACATCGCTGCGGCAGGCGGCATCGCGCAGGTGCTGGAGGCCGCCTTCAAGCTGGCCGACAGCAAGGTCAGCGTGCAGATCGAAGTGGAGAATCTCGACGAACTGGAACAGGCCCTCGCCGCCGGCGCGCCGTTGATCCTGCTCGACAACTTCAGCCTCGCCGACATGCGCCATGCGGTGCAGGTCACCCATGGCCGCGCCCTGCTCGAAGCCTCCGGCAACATCACGCTGGACACCGTGCGCGCGGTGGCCGAAACCGGGGTCGACCGCATTTCCGTCGGCAGCCTCACCAAGCACATCCGCGCGGTGGACCTGTCGATGCGCATCGACACGCATGATTGAAATCGCCCGCGCGCGTTACGACGACCTGGCGCACGCCGCAGCCCTGGTCGACCTTCTGGACGCCTACGCGCGCGACCCGGCCGGCGGTGGCGAACCGCTCGCCGACTTTGCCCGCGCCAATCTGATCGACGAACTCGCCGCACGGCCCTTCATCTTCAGTGTGCTCGCCTTCGACAACGGCACGCCGGTAGGGCTGGTCAACGCCATCGAAGGTTTTTCCACCTTTGCCTGCAGGCCGCTGGTGAATGTGCACGACGTCGTCGTCATGCCCAGCCATCGCGGACGCGGCATCGCCGCCCAGCTGTTCGCCGAGGTCGAAGCCATCGCCCGCGAACGCGGCGCCTGCAAGCTGACGCTGGAAGTGCTCTCCGGCAACCGCGCTGCGCGGTCGCTCTACGAAAAGCTGGGATTCGACGACTACCGGCTCGACCCCGCGATGGGCCACGCGCAGTTCATGCAGAAGTGGCTGGATTGATCCAGATCAGCGCAGCCATCCGGCCGGTCACGCCGTCGCGGCGATAGGAATAAAACGTTTCAGCTTCGTTGAAGGTGCAGCGTCCGCCACCGTGGACCATCCCCACCCCGGCATGATCGAGGCGGATGCGCGCCAGGTGATAGATGTCGGCCAGCCACTTGCCCGGCGTGGGCTGGGGCACGAATGCCCCGGCGGCCTCGGCATGCTGCGCAACAAACGCCTGCCGCACCTCGTCACCCACCTCGAACGCCTGCGAACCGATGGCGGCCCCCATCCAGGTGAGGATTTCCCCCGGTTCCACCTGCATCGCGGCCACCGTGGCTTCCAGCACACCGTTGGCCAGCCCGCGCCAGCCAGCGTGTGCGGCGGCCACCACCGTGCCGGCGCGGTCGCAGAACAGCACCGGCAGGCAGTCGGCGGTGAGGACGGCGCAGACCTGTCCGGGTTCACGGGTGAAGGCTGCATCGGCTTCGGGGTTTGGCGCCCGCCCGAGTTCGACCACGCGGGCGCTGTGAACCTGCCTGAGCCAGCCCGGCTCGGCCGGCAACTGCTGGCGCAGGCGCGCACGGTTGGCGGCGACGTGGGCCGGCGCGTCTCCGACATGGTCGCCGAGGTTGAGGCTGGCCCAGGGGGCCTGGCTTACCCCACCCGCACGGGTGGTCATCAGGCATTTGACCCACGCGGGCGCAGGCCAGTCGGGGACAATCACCTTCACTTGCCCCAGTCGGTGTTTTCGCGCAGGGCGTGCAGGAGCGAGGCAAAATCAGGCGGCGGGGGGCATTCCCACTGCATGAATTCCTGGGTGAGCGGATGGATCAGGCCCAGCTTTTCCGCGTGCAGCGCCTGGCGCGGGAAGGGAATCTTGAGGTGGCTGCGCCGGCTGGCGCTGTAAACCGATTCACCGACCAGCGGGTGGCCGATGTGCTGCATGTGCACCCGGATCTGGTGAGTGCGCCCGGTTTCCAGCTTGCAGCGCAGCAGCGTCACGCCGGGAAAGCGCTCGACCACGTCGTAATGCGTGACGGCTTCCTTGCCCATGGTGTGCACGGTGCGTTTGGTGCGGTTGTGCGGATCACGCGCCAGCGGCGCATTGACGGTGCCGGCATTGTCGACCTCGCCGTACACCAGGGCCAGATATTCGCGCTTGACGGTGCGCGCCTGCAGCTGGCGCACCAGGTCGGTATGCGCACGCAGGGTCTTGGCGACGACCAGCAGGCCGGAGGTGTCCTTGTCCAGCCGGTGGACGATGCCGGCGCGCGGCAGCTCAGCCACCTGTGGCACCCAGTGCAGCAGCGCGTTCAGCAGCGTGCCCTGGCGGTTGCCGCTGCCGGGATGAACCACCAGGCCAACCGGTTTGTTGATCACCAGCAGCATGGGATCCTCGAACACCACATCGAGCGGGATGGCTTCGGGTGCATCGGGGGTGGCATTCGGATCGGGCTCGATTTCGACCCGCACCGCCTCGCCGCCGCTGACCTTCATCCTGGTGGTGCCCCAGGCGTCGTCCACAGCGATCTTGCGCGCGCGGATCCAGTTCTGGATGCGGTTGCGAGAGAACTCGGGCAACAGGGCGGACAAGGCCAGATCGAGGCGCTGGCCGCCCTGCGCATCGGGAATCACCAGCTGGCGGATATCGCCTTCCGTATTTCCCTTATAATCGTCCGATAACTTCTCTGTGTCTTTTTCCATGCTTAAGCAACGTTCTTCCGGTTTCATTACATTCAATCGGGCGTTGGGCAGCGTACTGCTGGCTGCCACGCTCACCCTGGGTGGCTGCGGCCTGTTGCCCGAGGTCAAGGACGAAACCACGGGCTGGTCGGCACAAAAGCTCTATTCCGAAGCCAAGGATAATCTCAACGACGGCAACTACGAACGCGCCGTCAAGCTGTTCGAGACGCTGGAAGCGCGTTACCCCTTCGGCCGCTATGCCCAGCAGGCCCAGCTGGAAGTCGCCTATGCCTACTACAAGGACAACGAGCCGATTTCCGCCATCGCCGCGTGCGACCGCTTCATCAAACTACACCCCAATCACCCTAACGTCGATTACGCCTATTACCTGAAGGGCCTGACGAATTTTAACGACGATCTTGGCCTGCTGGGCAACCTGGTCGATCAGGACATGAGCGAGCGCGATCCCAGGGCCGCCCGCGATGCGTTTCTGGCGTTCAAGGAACTGGTCACCCGCTTCCCGGACAGCAAGTACGCGCCCGACTCGACCGCCCGCATGAAGTATCTGGTCAACGCCCTGGCCGGCAACGAAATCCACGTCGCCAAGTATTACCTCAAGCGCGAAGCATACGTGGCCGCCGCCAACCGCGCCAAGGAAGTGCTGAAGACCTACCCCGAAGCCCCCGCGCTGGAAGAGGCGCTGGCGATCATGGTGATTTCCTACGACAAGCTGGGACTGACCGACCTGCGCGACGACGCCCAGCGGGTGCTGACGCTCAACTTCCCCAACAGCAAGTACAGCAAGGGTGTCAGTACCGAAGGCAAGGCCTGGTATCGGTTCTGGTAAAGTAGTCAGGGGGCCGCCTAGCTTCCCCTGAAACGCTCTAACGTAGGTTTCTTGGTTTGGAAAATATCGGGCCGCAGTTTGGTACACGTTGCGCGGAACTTGCTCGGGCTGAGTATTAATTCGAGCCTGGCCCCTTTAATTCGGGATATTCCCAGAGCATTTTTTAGCTAGGCTCCAGCTGCTCAACTCGCGAAATAACGGCACGCATGGACTCGGGGTGAATTCTGAAGAGCAAGCGTTCCCCAGGTTGAATGTCGGCTTTCCGTAGCAACACCACGAGCCCGCTCGTACGATTTGGAGCCGACGGGATAGTACCCAGTGAGATCGTGCCGGTCGCTACGCCCTCTGCTGAATAGATTCCCCTTGGGATGACTTTGAGCACCCCCCTGGGAATGTCCGCAATGTTATTCCGTAGGCCAGCCTCGCTTATCGAAAACGTGAATTCACACCACCCGTCCTCCTTCATATCCACGGGTGAAGCGAATCTGGTGACGCTGGCGTGCGCCGCCGAGAAGGCTTTCTGTGGGAGTTCCGTTCCGCGCACACCATAAATTCCGTATCCCAGTTGCCGAATGACTGGTGAGCTGGTCAGAACAATCTGGAGGTTGGGTACCGAAAACATTCCTGTGTCCACAAACCTCTTGTTGAACACCTGTCGTGCTGCCGCGCCGCCATGCTCCTCGATCACCCTGACAATGGCAAGCTCGCTGCTATTCAACACGTCTTCGACTGCAACGTCCTCTGTCAGGATAAAGTCGTTCATCTGGATCACCGATAGCCAAGGCACTCGCAAAAGGATTTCTCTCAGCACCTCCTGTGGCACCTCGATTTCAGGTGGCTGAGCCCGGATATCGCTTTTGTAATAGGCGCGCCGGCTTCGGCAGACGGCTTGGTGAAGGTCCTCGACGTCGACCTTACGCGAAGCCGCTGCCAGAACCTTCCGAACGGACTCAAGCACGCGATTGTTAGCCGTATCAGGCCCAAGCCAGAACCAGTCTTCGTCCTGGGTGAGCCACTCCATGCCATCGATGGCGAAAAGCACCCCGCGAACGCTCGCAAGGGCCACTGCTTTGCCAATTGCTTCGCTCACCAGGCCTGTCACAAACAAAATATGGGCGGCCCCACAACTCCGAATCATTCTCAGAGATGCGGCGCGCACAGCGATTACGATCTCTTGAGTGCCGGGTTCGATGATCATGGGCTGCAACGAACTGTTGGCGTGACCGAATGCCCGCTCTGAAATGGAAGCAACGCTGAATCCCAGAATCTCGCGTGCAAAGCGGTCAGCATCGGCAAGCGACACTCCCCCAAGAAGGTCGCGGTATGCTGCTTGAAACTCCGTTACAGCGCACAGTTCAGCCGTACTGACGGCCGCCTTGAGCTGCGCAAGCTTAGGCAAATTGAACTGACCGCCACGGGCGCGATTGGTCATTCCGTCAATGATCTGGCGCACGCGCTCCCGGGTCAGGCCGAACCTATCGCCGATCACTTGGAGGATGGTTTTGTCCTCACCCGATACGCCGTAACGATCGGCGAACATGATTGCCCGCCGCCGCTCCTGCTCGGACAGTACATCGAAATTCCAAGTGCGAGTGGCGGCATGTTGCCGGCTCAGCCACGAACCTACCGCGCGAATTTCATCCGCGACCGAATTGAATTCAGAGTCAGTGAAGTCGAACACCTTCATGTGGGACTCAGGGTTACTGAACGATAAATGGCGCAACCATCCGCGTGGCACATAAAGCACGTCCTCCCAAGCGTCCTCCTTGTCGCCTCGGTGGCGCTCCGGCAGAGATGTCTCCCAGGACTTCAGCGTTGGATCGCTTACACCGATTTTGCCGGCTACGTAAGCCTTACTGAAATTCAGCGATTCCCGGCGCTTGGCGGCTCGGTTGCCAAGTTCATTGAAGTTGAGGTTGCCAGAAGATGGCGGCGAATCATCGGCTTCCGGCCACCGAGATTCGGTATCGAAATCCGACAATATCCGATTGATCGCGTCGCCATATTGTCGTTGTGGCAGAGGGCCAAAGATTTTCTCCCAGGTTCGGTAGCGGGCGGTGCTCACTCCGAGTTTCTCAGCCAACTCCTGGACAGAAATACCCTTGGCCTCCCGTAGGGACTTTAGGCGAGTCGCTGCGTCCAAGTACTTTTTTTTGTCGCGCGGCATTTCGAATTCCCTACGCCCTCCCCGCTGGGCGCCAAATTTTCTCAGATGGAGAGTCGGTCCAAACCAGTGAAGGGTCCGCAACCCCGCCAAAAAAACTAACAACGCACCAATACAAGCACCGGACTGTGGCGACAACCTCGACCGTCTCTTCCAGGTTGATTGAAGACCGCCGCAAGTCCCTCACAAGCAAACGCTGCCCGGATTCAGATCGCGGCTTCGCCCGATTCTCCGGTGCGAATCCGCACCACCTGCTCCACCGCCGTCACGAAAATCTTGCCGTCGCCGATCTTGCCGGTGCGCGCGGCGGTGATGATGGCTTCCATCGCACGGTCGAGCAGGCTGTCGGCGACGACCACTTCGAGCTTCACCTTGGGCAGGAAATCCACCACGTATTCGGCGCCGCGATACAGTTCGGTGTGGCCCTTCTGGCGGCCGAAGCCCTTGACCTCGGTGACGGTGAGGCCCGTGACGCCGATGTCGGACAGCGCTTCGCGCACTTCGTCGAGTTTGAACGGCTTGATGATGGCTTCGATTTTCTTCATGGCAAGTCTCCTTCGGGTCGGTATTTCGAGGTGATCGGGTAACGGCGGTCCTTGCCGAAATTGC
>JAIBFE010000105.1 GCA_019459705.1 Thiobacillus sp.
ATCGAGCAGGACTTCACGCCCGACACCGACAAGCAGCGCCGCGGCCTCGCCGCCCTGCTCGCTTCCGCAACAGGCCACATCGCGATCGCCCGCGACGAGACCTTGCGTGCGGTCGGCATGGCCACCGCGCAACTGGTGATCTCCACCGCCGAGGGCGCCCCTTCGGCCTGGGTCGAGGACGTGGTGGTACGCGAGGACTGGCGCGGACACGGACTCGGCCGCGCCCTGCTCGACGCCGTGCTGGACTGGGCGCGCAGCCAGGGCGCTGTCCGCGCGCAACTGCTGGCCGACCTCGACAACGCACCGGCGCTGGCCTTCTACGACAGGCTGAACTGGGAAGCCACGCGCCTTGGTGCGCGGCGAATGATGCTCGACAGGTAAAATCCGATCGGTCTCGATGTGCTGAATAGCGCGCCTAAGGCGCGCTTTTTACTGGTCTCTTCCGGCGAGGCGCGAACGGGCGGTGTGATTTGAAGGCAAGATGAAACCCGGCGGAAGCGCGTGATGCCCGGATCGCCGGAACCCAGAGTGACGGACCGAGTCCACCCTACCCTGACCATCGGGAGTGAATCCGCGATGTGTCCCGTTGTATGCTGTTGTCGTTATTTTCAGCAGGAAGAATATTGAACCCCGTTTGTCCATGCACCCGATCAAAACCATCTGGATGGCCCGTGCCGGCGCTGCACGCGAAATGAACCCAAACACGCCACAGATGCAAACCGAAATCGATGGGTCCGTCTTTGCCGGCTTCAAGCGGGTGCTTCACCGGGGCACGCTGATCTTCGCGCTCATCATCACGTGCCTGTTCGCCATGATTGTCTACCAGCACCAGCGCTCGGAAGAGAGCGTTCGCTCGGTGGCGCACACGCGGCAGGTCATCGCCTATATCGACGCGCTGCGCACCTACCTGCTCAATCTGGACACGGCGACGCGCAAATATGCCGAGTCGCAAAATCCCGCCCATCTCGATCACAGCCTGATATGCCGGCAATCGTCATGTCCGAATGCCGACCAGCTGATCGCCCTGGTCGGTGCCAATGCCACCCAGGTGGCTCGCCTGGAGCCGCTTCCGGCACTGCAGTCGGCACTGGAGACCGGATACAACGCGCTCCAGCAACGCGCAGAAGCCGGCAGCAATGGCACGTTTCCGGAGCCTGAGCTTGCGGGGTTCGACAAGTCTGCCATCGAGCAGATTCACCGCATCCTGATCGAGGCCGGACGGGATGAACTGAACCAGCTGGAGATGCGCGAAACGGCACGCATCCGCGACCAGAACCGGTCGTCGGCGCTGCTGGGAATGGCCGGGCTGTGGACAGGGCTGGCGCTGCTCGGGCTGTACCGGAAAACCGGCCGCCTGATCAAGGTGGGGATTCATGCCGAGCAGACGATCAGGCAACTCAGTCTTCACGACCCGCTTACAGGTCTGGCCAACCGGCGGTTCCTGCACGAAAACGAGAAGCATCTGATCGCCGCCGCGAAGCGCTCGAAGAAACAGATGGCTGTCCTGGTCGTCGATCTGGATGATTTCAAGGCAGTCAACGACACACAGGGCCATGCGGCCGGCGACGAGGTGCTGCTGACGTCGGCAAAACGGATGGGGCAGCTGCTCCGCGAGTCGGATGTGATCGCCCGTTTCGGCGGGGACGAGTTTGTCATCGTGCTGGGGCAGGTCGACGATGCGAAGGCTGCGCGTGAGGTCGCAAGCCGCGTGGTCAGCAGCCTGAGCCAGCCCATACCGCTTGCCGGAGGCAGCACGGCGCAGATCGGCGCTTCGGTCGGAATCGCCCTGTGCTGCGCAGACGGCGAAACGCTTGACGCCCTGCTCAAGAAAGCCGACGCAGCCCTGTATGCCGCGAAACGTGAAGGCAAGAACACCTTTCGTGAGGCCGATTCCGCAAACGCGTAAAGCCGCCCGCCCTCAATCCGCGAACGATGAGGACGCCGATGCGATCGGAGTCAGGCCGGCGCCCCTGCTGCCAGCCACGCGCGCCATCCTCCGTATTCCGTAATGTCGCGCGCACCGCCCACGCCGATACCTTCGCAGATGAATCCGTTCACCACAGATCCATCCGCCAGTTCCAGCTTGCCGATTCCGAGTGGCGCGGGGATGCCGGCAACGAAGGATCCGAACTGGCTGGCGGGCATTTCCCAGACTTCGCAGGCGATTGATGCGCCGCCCGCTTCCACCTGGATGAGGGCGGGGCGCTTGCCGTCTGGCAGGGCGTAGAAGCGGTATGTCGGCGCGGTCTGCGTCGCACTCACCCAACGTGCGTCGCGCTCGGTGAGCTGGAAATTGAGCGGCAGGCCGGAGAGGTGAGCCCCGACAACGGCAACACGCACCTGCCCAACCGGCAGCAGGTTCAGTTTCCCGGCAGGCGGCAGCGCGTGACCGGTGGCGCCCAGCTAGCCGCCCAGCGCCAGCTGCATTCTTGACGCTAGGTGCAGCAGCGGGCCGTCCTGGTGCGGCGGCGAAATCAGGGTGACGCCGAACGGCAGGCCGTCGCTCTGAAACCCGGCTGGTAAGGCGGTGGCGGCCAGATCCAGCAGGTTCATGAAGTTGGTGTAATAGCCGAGATTCGAATTGAGGCGGATGGGATCGGCCTGCATCTCGTCCACGCGATAGATCGTGCCGGCGGTGGGGGTAAGCATCACGTCGATGTCGTTCCACACGGCATCGCACACGCGCTTGAACGCACGCAGCTTGTAGAGATGGGCGAAGGTGTCGGCGGCGCTGACGTCGCGGCCGCCGGCGATGATCTCGCGCACCGGCGGAAAGACCTTCTCGGGCTGCGCATCGAAGAACTCACGGATAGCGAGGTAGCGCTCGGCCACCCAGGGGCCGCCGTAGAGCAGGCGCGCGGTGTCGAGAAAGGGCGCGAGGTCGACTTCCACCGGCGTGCCGCCGAGCGATTTCATCCTGGCCACCGCTTCGCCGAACAGCCGTTTCGCCTCAACGTTGCCGAAGAATTCCAGATCCTTCTGCATCGGTACACCGAAACGGAAGCCGGCCGCGCGGCCGAAGTCGAAGCCATGCGGTGCCAGCGGACGCGAGTATTCGTCCTCGGCATCGAAGCCGGCGGCGACCGCCAGCACGCGTTCGGCATCCTCGGCGGTGAGCGCGAAGATCGACACCGCGTCGAGCGAGCGGCAGGCGGGCACCACGCCGCGCGTGGACAGCGCGCCGCAGCTCGGCTTGTGACCGACCAGATTGTTGAACGCGGCGGGCACACGGCCGGAGCCAGCGGTGTCGGTGCCGAGCGAGAAGCTCGCCAGGCCCAGCGCCACGGCGACCGCGGAGCCGGAGCTGGAGCCGCCGGAAATGTAGTCGGGGTTGAAGCTATTGCGGCAGGCACCGTAAGGCGAGCGGGTGCCGTTGAGGCCGGTGGCGAACTGATCAAGGTTGGTTTTTCCCAGCGGGATGGCGCCGGAGTCGATCAGGCGTTGCACGGCGGTCGCACTGCGTTCCGGCGTGTAGACATATTCAGGGCAGCCTGCCGTGGTGGGCAAGTCAGCGAAGTCGATGTTGTCCTTGATGGCGAAGGGAATGCCGTAGAGCGGCAGGCTGGCGATGTCACGGCCTTCGAGATTCCTTGCGTAGACGCGCAGCACATCGGCGTCGAGACGGCTGATCCAGATGTGGTGACTATCATCGCCGGCCATGCGGGCGAGCAGTTCTTCCACCAGAGCGAGCGGAGTCAGTTCGCCGGATTGATAGCGCAGGCGCAGGGTGGCGATGTCGAGCGAAGTGTTCATGTCGCGCCTCACTCGCTCACCAGCACCAGCAGGTCCTGCCCGGCGCTCACCTGCCCACCTTCGCGGCAGAACACCTTGTGGATGCGGCCGTCGCACGGCGCCATCACGGCGAACTCCATCTTCATCGATTCGACGATGACCAGCGTGTCGCCCTGCTTCACGACAGCTCCGGCTTCCACTTCCACCTTCCATACGTTACCGGCGACGTGGCTGGCGATGGCGCGGCCGTTTTCCGGCAGGTCGAGCTCGCTGTCGGGCGCGGCCTCGGCCACCGTCAGGTCGCTGGCGTAGTCGGCCTGACCGCTGGCGCGCCAGCGTTCGCGCTCGGCGTCGAACGAGGCCTGCTGCTGCGACTTGAAGGCGGTGATGGACTCGCTGTTGTCGGCTAGGAACTGGTTGTATTCGCGCAGGCTGAAGGTGGTTTCCTCGATCTTCAGCTGGTAGCGCCCGAGCGGGAAATCCTCGCGGATTTTCAGCAACTCGGCTTCGCTCACCGGGAAGAAGCGCACCTGATCGAAGAAGCGCAAGAGCCACGGCTTGCCGTCGGTGAAGTCGCGGGTTGCTCGCCAGCGATTCCACATCTGCAGCGTGCGGCCGACGAACTGGTAGCCGCCGGGGCCTTCCATGCCGTAGACGCACATGTAGGCGCCGCCGATGCCGACGGCGTTTTCCGGGGTCCAGGTGCGGGCGGGGTTGTACTTGGTTGTGACCAGGCGATGGCGCGGGTCGACAGGCGTCGCCACCGGCGCGCCGAGGTAGACGTCGCCGAGGCCCATCACCAGATAGCTCGCATCGAAGACGATGCGCTTCACCTCTTCGATCGACTCCAGCCCGTTGATACGGCGGATGAACTCGATGTTCGAGGGACACCAGGGTGCGTCCTTGCGCACCGACTGCATGTACTTCTCGATCGCCAGTTTGGTGGCGGCGTCGTCCCACGACAGCGGAATGTGCACGATGCGGGTCGGCACCTGCATGTCCTCGATCGCGGGCAGCAGCGTCTCTGCAGCCCGCAGCAGGTCCATGAGTTTCGACAAGGGCAGCACGCGCGAGTCGTAGTGCACCTGCAGCGAGCGGATGCCGGGGGTGAGGTCGAGGATGCCCGGCACGGCGTCGGCCTTGAGTCGGGTCATCAGCGCGTGCACGCGGAAGCGCAGGTTGAGGTCGAGCACCAGCGGGCCATATTCGACCAGCAGGTATTTGTCGCCGGCGCGGCGGTAGACGACTGCCACAGAGTTGTCGGTTTCGGGCGTGCGGTACAGAACGGGTTCGGCTAGCGACCCGTTATCTGCGATCAATGCAGGCGCAGCCGGGGCAGCGAGGCTGGCGATGGCGGCGTCCTGCGCCGCTTCCATGTGCTCGGCCTGCGCCTGGGAGAGGCGCTTGAAGCGCACGGTGTCGCCGGGACGCAGCTGGCCCATCTTCCACAGCTCGGCGTGCACGATGGTGGCCGGGCAGACGAAACCGCCGAGGCTGGGACCGTCCGGCCCGAGGATCACCGGCATGTCTCCAGTGAAGTCGACCGCGCCGATGGCGTAGGCGTTGTCGTGGATGTTGGACGGATGCAGGCCGGCTTCGCCGCCGTCCTTGCGCGCCCACTGCGGGCGCGGGCCGATCAGGCGCACGCCGGTGCGGCTGGAGTTGTAATGCACTTCCCAGTCGGTGGCGAAGAACATCTCGATGTCGGCGTCGGTGAAGAAATCCGGTGCGCCGTGCGGGCCGTAGAGCACGCCGATTTCCCAGGCGTGAGCGTAGGCGGGGACCAGCGCGGCGGGCAGGGCTTTGCCACTGTCTCCCACCTGCATCGGGGTCAGGTGCAGCACGTCGCCGACCCGCAGCGTACGCCCGGCGTGGCCGCCGAACTGGCCGAGGGTGAAGGTGGCCTTGCTGCCGAGATAGTCCGGCACGTCGAAACCGCCGCGTACCGCGAGATAGCTACGGCAGCCGGTGTCCTTGATCGCGCCTAGCTTGAGGATCGAACCGGCCTTCACCGGATGCGTCGCCCAGTTGGCAATCGCAACGCCATCAAGCACGGCGCCCATGTCGGCACCGGCGAGTGCGATCACCGCATCCGAGTTGAAGCGCAGCGTGGGGCCGGCGACGGTCAATTCGAGTGCGGCCGCGCCCTCTGCGTTGCCTGCGAGCTTGTTGGCAAGGCGCAGCGCCAGCGCATCCATCGGGCCCGACGGCGGCACGCCGACGTCCCAGTAGCCGGTGCGGCCCGGCCAGTCCTGGATGCTGCTCTGCACGCCGGGTTCGATGACGTCAATCGTCGCCGGGCGGTAGTGGAAGGCATTGAGGTAGCGCGTGGTCTGGCGCCCTTCCCTGAACACCGCATCTCGCACGATCTGGCCGAGATAACCGAGGTTGGTCTCAATGCCGGCGACGCGGGTATTCGCCAGCACTTGCTGCATGTTCTCCAGGGCCTCGGCGCGGTCGCGCCCCTTGACGATGATCTTCGCCACCATCGGATCGTAAAACGGCGGCACGTCGGAACCGCGTTCGACCCAGGTTTCGATGCGCGCGTCGGCGGGGAACACCACCTCGGTCAGCACGCCGGCGGCGGGCTGGAAATCCTTGCCCGGGTCTTCCGCATAGAGTCGCACCTGCATCGATGCGCCTTGGGGGTTCGCCTCGAAGCCTGACAAATCCAGCTCGCCAGCGGCTTCCTTCACCATCCATTCGACCAGATCGACGCCGGTGACTTCCTCGGTGACACCGTGCTCAACCTGCAGGCGGGTGTTCACTTCCAGGAAGTAAAACTGGCCGCTCTGCGTGTCGTAGACGAACTCGACCGTACCGGCGGAGCGGTAGCCTACGGCTTCGCCGAGGCGCACGGCGGTGGCGAGCAATTGCTCACGTTGCGCATAGGTAAGGCCCGGCGCGGGGGTTTCCTCGATGACCTTCTGGTTGCGCCGTTGAACAGAACAGTCGCGTTCTCCCAGCGCGACGACATGACCTTTGCCATCGCCGAAGATCTGCACCTCGATGTGGCGCGCGTGCTCGACATATTTTTCGAGAAAAATGCCCGCTTCCTTGAAGTTGGCGCGCGCCAGCCGCTCGACCGACTGGAAGGCCTCGACCAGTTCGTCGGTGCTCCAGATCAGGCGCATGCCGATGCCGCCGCCGCCGGCGGTGCTCTTCAGCATCACCGGGTAGCCGATGCGCGCCGCTTCGGCCTGCGCGTGGCCTGCGTCGGAGAGCAGCCCGGAACCCGGCAGCAGCGGCACCTTGTTGTGCTCGGCCAGATCGCGCGCGGTGTGCTTGAGGCCGAATGCACGCATCTGCTCCGGGCTCGGCCCGATGAAGGCGATGCCGACGGCGGCGCAATCCTCGGCGAAGCCGGGGTTCTCGGAGAGGAAGCCGTAGCCGGGATGGATCGCCTGGGCGCCGGTGGCCTTCGCGGCTTCGAGAATTTTCTCGGCACGCAGGTAGCTCTGCGCTGCCGGCGCCGGGCCGATCTCGACCGCCTCGTCGGCGAGCCGCACGTGCAGGCTGTGACGATCGGCCTCGGAATAGACGGCGACCGACTTCACCCCCATCGTGCGCAGGGTACGGATGATGCGGCAGGCGATGGCGCCGCGGTTGGCGATGAGAACCTTGTCGAACATATTTTTCCTTGCGGGTCGTCCCGCTCCGGAGAGGCTGAATAACCTACTGCGCGAACACAGGGCGGTGTTGCGCGGTGCTCGGAAT
>JAIBFE010000144.1 GCA_019459705.1 Thiobacillus sp.
GGGCGCCCACACGCCGTCGCCGCCGGTCGCCACCTGGTCGGGCAGGATGCCGATGCCCTCGTGACGCTTGAGCGCCGCCAGCAGGGCACGCACGCCTGACAGATCGGTCGGCACCAGCGTCGCCTGTCCGCGCTGGCGACCGGCCAGCATCAGCGCATCCAGCACCGGCTGGCGCGGCGGCTTGTACATCGCGGTGAACGGATGTTGCGCGGCGTAATACAGGTTGATCATTTCGAAACAGCCGATATGCGGTGCGATGACGATCACGCCCTTGCCCGCGGCGCGTGCGGCATCGATGTGCTCCCAGCCGCTGGTGCCCTTGATCAGTTTCAGCACCTTGTCATACGGCCGCAGCCACACCGGCAGCAGTTCGACGATGGCCTTGCCGGATTCGCCGATGGTGCGGCGCAGCAGCGCCTGGCAGTCGCGCCCAGGCGTGCAGATGCCGCTGTCGAACAGGTTGTTGCGCATGCGCCCGGAATGGCGGCCCGGCGCCCAGTAGATCAGCCAGCCGAGCACGATGCCGATGCCATGGAGCAGCGGCAGCGGCAGACGGGCCAGCAGCTTGAACAGGAACATCATGTGGGCGTATGACTCCACATGGGCGTCCATCCTGAAAGGTACAGGCGCCCATCGTGGATCGGAGTCCCCTTGCGGGAATTGACTCTTGGGGAGGAGGCGCGGCACAATGCGGTTGCCGCCGGGTTAATCTTGACAACTTGCGGGCGGGATACAAATACAGCTAAAGCGTCGCCGCTCTGTTGGTCCCCCGAGCCGGTTACGCAGTCGGTAATCGGGACTACAACAGGAGCTGTCATGCAAAAGGATTTCATTTTCACGTCTTCTGCGGTGGCCGACGGGCACCCCGACAAGATGGCGGACCAAGTGTCGGATGCGGTGCTCGACGCGATTCTAACCCAGGACAAACATGCGCGCGTGGCGTGCGAGACGTTGCTGACCACCGGTCTGTGCGTCATCGCAGGCGAAATCACCACCTCGGCCGTCATCGACTACAATCAGGTCGCGCGCCAGACCATCAAGCGCATCGGCTACGACTCGTCCGAGATCGGCTTCGACTACATCACCTGCTGGGTACTGGTCACCGTCGGCAAGCAGTGGCCCGACATCGCCCAGGGCGTGGACCGCGCGCACGAGGATTATCTCGAC
>JAIBFE010000232.1 GCA_019459705.1 Thiobacillus sp.
GGACGCTACGACGAAGTGGGGCGGGTATTCGGCCGGGCGCGCCCGGCCACCGGTTTCAGTCTGGATTTGCGCGAGCTGGTCATCGCCGGCTCGGACACACAATAAAAGGGAGATTCCACCATGGCAGCAAAAAACGTCGTCGTCATCGGAACCCAGTGGGGCGATGAAGGCAAAGGCAAGATCGTCGACTGGCTGACCGACCGCGCGCAGGGCGTGGTGCGCTTCCAGGGCGGCCACAACGCGGGCCACACCCTGGTGGTGGCCGGCAAGAAGACAGTGCTGCACCTGATCCCGTCGGGCATCCTGCGCGACAACGTCACCTGCTACATCGGCAACGGCGTGGTGCTGTCGCCGAACGCGCTGCTGGAAGAAATGGACATGCTGATCGCCGCCGGCGTCGACGTCGCCAGCCGCCTGAAAATCAGCGAGGCCTGCCCGCTGATCATGCCGCACCATATCGCGCTCGACCAGGCGCGCGAGATCGCCAAGGGCGCCGGCAAGATCGGCACCACCGGGCGCGGCATCGGCCCCGCCTACGAGGACAAGGTGGCGCGCCGCGCGCTGCGCCTGCAGGACCTGTTCCACCGCGAGCGCTTCGCTGCCAAGCTGGGCGAAGTGCTCGATCATCACAACTTCATGCTGAAGAACTACTACAAGACCGAGGTGGTGAGCTTCAACCAGACGCTCGACAGCATGATGGCGATGGCCGAGCGCATCAAGCCGATGGTCGCCGACGTGCCGCGCAGCCTGTACGAAGTCAACAAGGCGGGCGGCAACCTGCTGTTCGAGGGCGCGCAGGGCACGCTGCTCGACATCGACCACGGCACTTACCCGTTCGTCACCTCGTCCAACTGCACCGCCGGCGGCGCCTCCACCGGCTCCGGCGTCGGGCCGTCCGCGATGCACTACGTGCTCGGCATCACCAAGGCCTACACCACGCGCGTCGGCTCCGGCCCGTTCCCCACCGAGTTGTTCGACGACGTCGGCCAGTATCTTGGCGAGAAAGGCCATGAGTTCGGCGCCACCACCGGGCGCGCGCGCCGCTGCGGCTGGTTCGACGCCGCCGCGCTCAAGCGCTCGATCCAGATCAACGGCGTGTCGGGCCTGTGCGTGACCAAGCTCGACGTGCTGGACGGGCTGGAAACCGTGCGCGTGTGCGTCGGCTACAAGATCGAAGGCGAGACCTGCGACATCCTGCCGGTGGGCGCCGAGTCGATCACCGACGTCGAGCCGATCTACGAGGATCTGCCGGGCTGGAGCGACACCACGGTGGGCGTGCAGGAATTCGACAAGCTGCCGCAGAAAGCGCAGACGTATCTGAAGCGGATGGAAGCGCTGTGCGAAGTGCCGGTGGACGTGGTGTCGACCGGACCGGACCGGGTGGAGACGATCGTGCGTCGTCACCCCTACGAGGCGTAATGTATACAATACGTTTTACAAAACCAAAACGCCGACACGAGGTCGGCTTTTTGCTTACAACTGGTGCCCAGAAGAGGACTCGAACCTCCACACCTTGCGGCACACGGACCTGAACCGTGCGCGTCTACCAATTCCGCCATCTGGGCAATAAGGCGCGCATTTTAGAGAGCAGAGATTAAATTGTCAACGAACAAATCGCGCAGCCGCGCAAGCAAACACAAAATTCCGGCGATACGCCTGGCCGATCCGTTTTACGAGCGTGAAACCGAGCGCTACGAATCGCCTCTGCCGAGTCGCGAATACATCCTGCAGCTGATCACCGAGGCCGGCTGCCCGGTCGACGTCGATGCCTTCTCCGAGCAGCTGCACATCACCGAGGATGAGCGCGACCTGTTCCAGCGCCGCCTCGGCGCGATGCAGCGCGACGGCCAGCTGATGCTCAACCGCAAGCGCCAGCTGTGCCTGCCGGAGAAGCTCGACCTCATCAAGGGCCGCGTCGAAGGCCACCCGGACGGCTTCGGCTTCGTGGTGCCGGAAGAGGGCGGAGACGACCTCTATCTGTCGCCCAAGGAAATGCACCGCGTGCTGCACGGAGACAAGGTGCTGGTGCGCGTGGCCGGATTCGACCGCCGCGGACGCCGCGAGGCGAAAATCGTCGAGGTGCTGGAGCACGTCAACACCTTCGTCGTCGGCCGCTACTACCTCGAAGGCGGGGTCGGCTTCCTGATCGCGGAGAACCGCCGCATCAACCAGGACATTCTCGTTCCCGCCGGCAACGCGGGCACGGCGCAGCCCGGCCAGGTGGTCACGGTGGAAATCGTCACCCAGCCCGGCGCTCACAACGAAGCGGTCGGCCGCGTCAGCGAGATTCTCGGCAGCTTCACCGGCCCCGGCATGGAAATCGAGATCGCGCTGAGGAAGCACGACCTGCCCTATGTGTTCCCGCCCGACGTCGAGGCGCAGGCAGAGAAACTGCCGAGCAAGGTGATGAAGAAGGACATGGCCGGGCGCGAGGACATCCGCCACCTGCCGCTCGTCACCATCGACGGCGAGACCGCGCGCGACTTCGACGATGCGGTGTACTGCGAGCCGCTCGGCCGCAGCGGTTTCCGGCTGGTGGTCGCGATCGCCGACGTCAGCCACTACGTGCAGCCGCGCGACGCGCTCGACACCGAAGGCTTCAACCGCGGCAACTCGGTGTACTTCCCGCGCCGCGTCATCCCGATGCTGCCCGAGGCCTTGTCCAACGGCCTGTGCTCGCTCAATCCGGAAGTCGACCGCCTGTCGATGGTGTGCGACATGCAGATCAGCAGCACCGGCAGCATCAAGGAATACCGCTTCTATCCGGCGGTGTTTTATTAGCACGCGCGCCTCACCAACAACCAGGTGTGGGACTGGCTCTCCGGCGCCGCCAAGCCGGAGAAGAAGCAGGCCGAGCTGATGCCGCATCTGGAAGCACTGGATAAACTGTTCCGCGTCCTGCTGAAGGCGCGCGCCAAGCGCGGCGCCATCGACTTCGGCTCGACCGAGACGCAGATCATTTTCGACGACCAGGGCAAGATCAAGGAGATCGTGCCGGTGATCCGCAACGACGCCCACCGCATCATCGAGGAATGCATGCTGGCGGCCAACGTCTGCGCCTCGGATTACCTGCACGAGAACAAGCAGCCCGCGCTGTTCCGCGTGCACGAAGGCCCGACGCCGGAGAAGCTCACCGCGCTGCGCGGCTTCCTCGCCGAATTCGGCCTCGACCTCGGCGGCGGCGACAAGCCGCATGCCAAGGACTACGGCGCGCTGCTGGAGAAGATCAAGGATCGCCCCGATCATGGCCTGCTGCAGACCGTGATGCTGCGCTCGCTCAGGCAGGCGATCTACAGCCCTGACAACAAGGGCCACTTCGGTCTCGCCTACGAGGCCTACACCCACTTCACCTCGCCGATCCGCCGCTATCCCGACCTGCTGGTGCACCGCGGCATCAAGGCGGTACTGAACGGCGAGAAGCTGCCCGCCAAGGGGCTGGCGGAAATCGGCCTGCACTGTTCGATGACCGAGCGCCGCGCCGACGACGCCACCCGCGACGTCGACGCCTGGCTGAAGACCTACTTCATGCAGGACCGCATCGGCGACGAATACAACGGTACCGTGAGCGCGGTGACCAGCTTCGGCATGTTTGTCGCGATCGACGACATCTTCATCGAGGGCCTGGTTCACGTGTCCGAGCTCGGCCAGGACTACTTCCACTACGACCAGGCCAAGCACATGATGCTGGGCGAGCGCACCGGCAAGAAATATCGCCTGGGCGACCGCGTGCGCATCAAGGTGATGCGCGCCGACATCGAAACCAGCAAGATCGATTTCAGCCTGGTCGAGCAGGACAGCTCCGCGCTCGACATGCAGCGCGCGTTCGAGAAGCGTGAGCCGGAAAACAAATCGGGCAAGCCCAAAACGTCCAAGCCCCGAACCGGCGCCAAAAAGAAATGAGCGAGAAGACCACCGACACGCACGCCTCA
The DNA here is from genome assembly GCA_019459705.1 of Thiobacillus sp. Lineage (GTDB taxonomy): Bacteria > Pseudomonadota > Gammaproteobacteria > Burkholderiales > Thiobacillaceae > Thiobacillus. Next base: position 3,930 of record JAIBFE010000232.1, read on the forward strand.
GAAAAACTCATCTACGGGTTTCATCCTGTGCTGGCGCGTCTGCGCCAGGACCCCGCGGGCATATTCGAAATCTACCTGGATCTGACCCGGCGCGACGCGCGTGCACGCGATCTGGTGCATCAGGCCAAGGACAACGGCGTCAAGCTCGCGCAGGTCGAAGCCGACCGGCTGACGCGGCTGGTCGGCAAGGCCGCCAAGCATCAGGGCGTGGTCGCCCGCGTCAAGCCGGTGGCGCTGACGCATTCGCTCGACGAGGTGCTGGAAAACATCCAGGGTCCGCCGCTCCTGGTCATCCTCGACGGCGTCACCGACCCGCACAACCTCAGCGCCATCATGCGCTCGGCCGATGCCTTCGG
>JAIBFE010000253.1 GCA_019459705.1 Thiobacillus sp.
CGGCGGCCCCCCCCCCCCCCCCCCCGCGCCGAATCTGGCGTGCAGGGCTTTCGCCGGGCTGGCACGCTTGCTGCACCAGTACGCTCATCCGCATTTCACCCAGGAGAAACGAATGAGCGTGCTGATCGACCCCGTTGAACTGCAAACCCTGATGGCGACCGAACCCACGGTTGTCATCGACACCCGCGATCCCGCCGCGTATGCCAAGGGGCACCTGCCTGGCGCGGTGAACCTGCGCGACATCTTCACCTACCTTGCCACCACCGATCCGGATGGCATTGGCGAACTGCAGGCGAAATTCGCCGCCGCATTCGGTGCGGCAGGCCTGTCGGGCAAGGAAACGGCCGTGCTGTACGAGGACGCGATGAACACCGGTTTCGGCCAGTCGTGCCGCGGCTATTTCATTCTCAGCTATCTCGGCTATCCGAAAATCAAGGTGCTGCACGGCGGCTATCAGGCCTGGCTGGCAGCCGGACAGCCATCCAGCACCGAGGCGGCGACGCCGGCCCCGGCGACTTTCCCGACAGATACTCCGGCCGACGTGATGGTGGACAAGGATGCGATGCTCGCTGCGGTGAAATCGGGCAGCGCGACGCTGCTCGACGTGCGCGACGTTGACGAATGGATCGGCGCGAGTTCGTCGCCCTATGGCCCGGACTTCTGCCCGCGCAAGGGGCGCATCCCCAGCGCACGCTGGATCGAGTGGTACCGCCTGATGAAGCCGGGCGCCGACGGCCCGGTGTTCAAGGCGAAGAACGAGGTGCTGGCCGAATGCCTGACCGCCGGCATCACGCCGGAGACGCCGGTGATCGTGTACTGCTTCAAGGGTGCGCGCGCCTCCAATACCTTCCTTATCCTGAAGGAAGCCGGCATCAAGAATGTGAAGATCTACTTCGGCTCGTGGAACGAGTGGTCACGCGACCCGTCGCTGCCGATCGAGGAAGGCTTTCCGCAGATGGTCGCGGCGGCCTACGCTGAGGCTGCCTGATGGGGGTGCTCGCAGCCGGTCTGCTTGCGCTGCATCTGCTCGCCGCGGTGGCCTGGGTGGGCGGCATTTTCTTCGCCTACATGGCGCTGCGGCCGGCGAGCATGCTCCTCGATGCGCCGCAGCGCCTTGCCCTGTGGGCGGCGACGTTCGGCCGCTTCTTCCCCTGGGTGTGGGGCTTTATCGCCGTGCTGCTCGTCAGTGGTCATGTGCTGATGACGCAGGCTCCGACGCACGGCGGCCTGCTAGCCATGGCCGCGATCGGCTGGACGATGAGCCTCTTGTTTGCCTATCTGTACTTTGTCCTGTTCGCGTCGCTGAAGCATGCTGTGGCGGCGTCCGACACGCCGGCTGCTGCGCAGGCAATGGCCCGCATCCGCCCGGTGATGGCGGCCAATCTTGCGCTTGGTCTGGCGGCATCGGCGCTCGGTGCGCTGCACCCGGTTCTCGGCTGAGTCAGCCGCCCGGCGGCAGCGTGCGCGCCACCACCCAGGTTTCCACTTCCTTCGCCCCGGCCTGCTTCAGCGTTTTTGCCAGTTCATCGAGGCTGGTGCCGGTGGTCATCACGTCGTCCACGATCGCAACGCGCTGGCCCTGAACCTCGCCCGAACACGCAAATGCGCCGCGCACATTGCGGCGACGCGCATCGTGCTTGAGTCCCATTTGCGGCGGGGTGTCGCGCACCCGCCGGCAGCTGGCGAGGTCGAGCGGCAAGTCAAGTCCAGTTGCCACCGTCCGTGCAATTTCGGTGGCGTGGTTGAAGCCCCGTTCGCGGATGCGGGTCGCATGCAGCGGCATGGCGATCAGGCGGTCGGGTCGGGGCGCATGCCGGACGGCCTGCAGCAGGCATTCGCCCAGCACCGGTGCAATGGCGAGCTGACCCTGATATTTCAGGCGTGGAATCAGGCGGTCGAGCGGAAATGCATAGGCCAGCGCAGCACGGGTGCGGTCGAATGCCGGCGGGTGCTTGAGGCAGGCGCCACACACGCGGCCATCGGGGGTGGGGGTGGCGCACTGCGGGCAGTGCGGCTGACGGTGCCAGGGCAGGTCGGCGTGGCACCCAGGGCATAGCGCGCGTGACGCGCGGCCGCTGCACAGCAGGCAGGCGGGCGGGACGATGCGATTAAAAAGTAATCGGATGTTCAATTTATTGCAGGATGTAATTTGACAGCGGCGCCGGCGCCCCCGAAAATTCCGGCCATGAAAGTCAAACGCGTCATTTCCGCCTCGTCCTCCCGCTTCGCCGCCCAGCTGTTCAATATCCTGACCGTGGTGGCGTTGATGCTTTCGCTGACTGCCCTGCTGCTGGGCAAGCTGCTGGCCAGCCACAAGATCGGGTTTCTGCCCTTCGTGCTGTCCTTGCCGCCCGTGATGATCTGGCTGGGCGCCTCGATTTTCGTCTATGCCAGCATCGCCCACCATCCCAATGCGCGCGCCGCGCATTACAACAAGTGGGCAGGCTACCGATTTTACGGCGTGATGGGCAGCCTGATGGTGATCGGCCCGGCAATCTATGGCCTGCTCGGCGGCTGGCAGGGGCTGATGCTGGTGCTGGGGCTGGCGGTCGTGATCATCGTGCCGTGGGCGCTGTTTGACATTTACAAGGCCGCGCGCGAGCCGTGGACAGATTTGACTATCGAGGTGGCAATACATGAATGACATGACTCAACCCGTGGTGCGCCGCTCGGTGGCCGAGATCGATGCGCTGTTTGGGCTGCCGTTTGCCGACCTGATGTTCCAGGCGCAGACCGTGCACCGCGCGCATTTCGACCCCAACAAGGTGCAGCTCTCGACCCTGTTGTCGATCAAGACCGGCGGCTGTTCCGAGGACTGCGGCTACTGCCCGCAGTCGGCGCGCTACGACGCCGGTGTCGAGAATCAGGGGCTCCTTGATCTGGACGACGTGCTGAAGGCCGCCAAGGCCGCCAAGGCCGCCGGCGCCTCGCGCTTCTGCATGGGCGCGGCGTGGCGGGGGCCGAAGCAGCGCGACCTCGAGCCGGTGCTCGAGATGGTGCGCTCAGTGCGTGCGCTGGGCCTGGAAACCTGCGCCACGCTGGGCATGCTGAAGGACGGCCAGGCCGAGCAGCTGAAGCAAGCGGGACTCGACTACTACAACCACAACCTCGACACCGCGCCCGAGTTTTATGGCGACATCATCACCACCCGCGAATACCAGGATCGCCTCGACACGCTGGAGCGCGTGCGTCACGCCGATCTGCACGTCTGCTGCGGCGGCATCGTCGGCATGGGCGAGTCGCACACCCAGCGCGCGGGCCTGATCGCGCAGCTGGCGAGCCTCGACCCGCAGCCGGAATCGGTGCCGATCAACCTCCTGGTGCAGGTCGAAGGCACGCCGCTCGCCGGCACCGAGGCGCTCGATCCGCTGGAATTCGTGCGCACCATCGCGGTGGCGCGCATCTGCATGCCGCAGAGCTTCGTGCGCCTGTCGGCCGGGCGCCAGCAGATGAGCGACGCGGTGCAGGCGCTGTGCTTCCTCGCCGGCGCCAACTCGATCTTCTACGGCGAAAAGCTGCTCACCACCGGCAACCCGGAATGGGAGCGCGACCAGCGCCTGTTCGATTCGCTGGGCCTGTTGCCGTTGTGACGCACGCCGCGCTGACCCGCCTGCAGGACGGGCTGGCGGCGCTGAAAGCCGATCATCTCGATCGCCGGCGTCGCCTGCTCGACAGCGCGCAGGGCGCGCACGTGACGATCGACGGTCGGCGCGTCATTTCCTTCTGCAGCAACGACTATCTCGGGCTGGCCGCTGATCCGGCGCTGGTGGCCGCCGCGCACGCTGCCGTCGACCAATGCGGCGTCGGCGCCGGTGCGGCGCATCTCATCACCGGCCATCACCGTTTCCACGACGACTTCGAAGCCGCCTTTGCGCGCTTCGTCGGCAAGCCGGCGGCGCTGCTGTTTTCCACCGGCTATCTGGCGAATCTTGGCGTGCTGACCGCACTCGTTGCCAAGAAGGGCGAAGTCTTCGCCGACAAGCTCAACCACGCCTCGCTGGTCGACTCCGCGCAGCTGTCGGGCGCGAGCTTCACCCGCTACCGCCACGGCGACCTGGCGCAGCTCGAAGGCCAGCTGGCCGCCAGCACGGCGCAGGACAAAGTCATTGCTTCGGACCTGGTGTTCAGCATGGACGGCGACGTCGCGCCGGTCGACGCGCTGCTTGACCTGGCCGAGCGCTACGACGCCTGGCTCTACCTCGACGACGCGCACGGCTTCGGCGTGCTGGGCGGCGGCCGCGGCGGCCTGACCGACCGCGCCCGCGCGAGCGACCGCGTGATCTATCTCGCCACCCTCGGCAAGGCGGCCGGCGTGTCCGGGGCGGCGGTGGCGGCGCATGCCAGCGTGATCGACTGGCTGATCCAGAAGGCGCGCCCCTACATCTATACCACCGCCTCGCCGCCGCTCCTGGCCGCGTGCCTGCTGGAAAGCCTGCGCCAGATCGAGGCGGGCGAAGCCCGGCGCGCGCGTCTCTCCAGCCACATCGCGCAGCTGCGCGAAGGCCTGGCCGACCTGAAGCCGGGTGCGCTGATGCTGTCGGACACGCCGATCCAGCCGCTGCTGATCGGCGCCAATGCCGATGCGGTTCGGTTGTCGCAAGCCCTGCTCGAGCGCGGCCTGCTGGTACCCGCCATCCGCACGCCAACGGTGCCTGCCGGCACGGCGCGGCTGCGCATCACCCTGTCGGCCGCGCATGATGCCGATGACGTTGCGCAATTGATCGAGGCGCTGCATGCCATCGCCTAAACCCGTTCTTGCGCTGGTGCACGGCTGGGGCATGAACGCCCGCGTGTTCGACGGGCTGCTTGACATGCTGGCGACCGATTTCGAGGTGCGCGCGCTCGATCTGCCGGGCCACGGCGGACGCGATAACGTGCCCGACAACACGCTGCCGGGCTGGGCCGACGATCTGGCGCGGCAACTGCCGGACGACGCCACGCTGCTCGGCTGGTCGCTCGGGGGCCAGGTGGCGATGCGCGTGGCGCTCGACCATCCGCACAAGGTCGCGCGCCTGGTACTGCTGGCGTCGACCCCCAGGTTTGTCGCCGCAGTCGATTGGGGGCGCGGCATGGCGCCTGCTGATCTGGAGGATTTCGGCGCAGCATTGTTGGCTGATCCTCAATCGACGCTACTGCGTTTTCTGAGCCTGCAGACACGCGGCATGCCGGGGCAGAAAGTGCTGTTGCAGCAATTGCGGCAGACACTGCTCGCTGCGCCGACTGCGCGCAGCGAGACGCTGGCAGCAGGACTGGCGATACTGCGTGACACCGATCTGCGCGCGGAGCTGGCTCGGGTGACGCAGCCGACCCTGGTGCTGCATGGTGCGCTCGATACGCTGACGCCGCCCGCTGCCGGTGCCTGGCTCGCCGAGACCCTGCCCGCCGCGCAGTACCTCGAGTTTGCCCGTGCGGCGCATGCGCCGCATCTGTCGCACAGTGAAGACGTGGCTGCCGCGATCGCACGCTTTGCCCATGTCTGAATCCGAACTTGACATCGCCGAAGTGCGGCGTGCCTTCGACCACGCTGCCGCCAGCTACGATGCGCACGCGGTATTGCAGCGCGAGGTGTGCGAGCGCCTGCTGGAGCGCCTCGATTTCATGAAGCTGCAGCCGGGCCGCGTGCTTGATGTCGGCACCGGCACCGGCTACGGCCTGGCGCATCTGCATGGGCGCTATGCGGAATCCGAACTCTGTGCGCTCGATATCGCGCCGGCCATGCTGGCGGCGTCGCGTGCGCGCCTGCCGCAGCCGACTTGGGCGCAGCGTGCTCTGCAGCGCCTGAACCCGTCCTCGCGCCTCACCCATCTGGTGTGCGCCGACATGGAGCGGCTGCCGCTCGCCCCCAACAGCATGAATCTCGTCTGGTCGAGTCTCGCGCTGCAGTGGGCGCACGATCTGGAAGCCACCCTCAAAGGCTTCCATCAGGCCATGGCGCCGGGCGGCCTGCTGATGTTCGCCACTTTCGGTCCCGACACGCTGAAGGAATTGCGTGCGGCCTTCGCCGTCGTCGACGATGCGCCCCACGTGAACCGCTTCATCGACCTGCACGATATTGGCGACATGCTCATCCACGCCGGTTTTTCCAGCCCGGTGATGGAAATGGAGATGCTGACGCTGACCTACGCCGACCTCAAGACCCTGATGCGCGACCTCAAGGGCATAGGCGCGCACAACGCGGCGACGACCCGTCGGCGCGGCCTGCTCGGCAAAACGGCATGGACGAGGCTGGAACAGGCGTACGAATCGAACCGTTGCGAAGGACGATTGCCTGCGACCTTCGAAGTGATCTACGGCCATGCCTGGGCGGGTGACAAGACGCGGCGCGATGACGGCCGGCAGGTGATCCAGTTCGCCATTGGCGAGCGCCGTCGCAAGATGGGACGCGTATGAAAGGCCTGTTCGTCACCGGCACCGATACCGGCGTCGGCAAGACGCGGGTGGCGGTGGCGCTGATCCATGCACTGCGCGCGCGCGGCCTGCGGGTGGCGGCGATGAAGCCGGTATCGGCCGGCAGCGTGCCGGGCGAATTGAATGAAGATGTAACGGCACTGTTGCAGGCAGCCAACGTCGATTCCGACGTGAGCGATGTGAATCCTTACGCCTTTGCCGAGCCCATCGCGCCACATATTGCCGCGCAGAGGACAGGCGTGCGGATCGAACTGGAGGTCATCGCCGCAGCGTATTCGAAGCTTGCTGCTGCGGCAGATGTGGTGGTGGTCGAGGGCGCCGGTGGCTGGCGCGTGCCCCTGAACGAGCGCGACGACATGGCCGATCTGGCGCAACGCCTGGGTCTGCCTGTCGTGCTGGTGGTGGGGCTGCGCCTCGGCTGTCTCAGCCATGCGCTGCTGGCAGCGGAATCGATTACAAAACGACAGTTGCCGTGGGCCGGCTGGGTGGCCAACCACGTTGATCCGACGATGGCTTGCCAGGATGAAAATATTGCTGCATTGCGCGCGCGGCTGCCTGGTCCGTGCCTGGGCGTGCAGCGTTTTCTGCCTGCGGAAAATGTGCAGGCGGCATCACTGGAATGGCTTGCGCTGCCTGAAGAATTAGCATCTTAGAATAGTCTTTAATAACGATATTTAATAATTAAATCAATAAGTTAATACGTTCATACCGCTTGTTCATGGCGGTGGCAGCGTGTTATGGTCTGCGACATATTGCCGCACGCGGTTTCCTCGATTCCAGGTATGGAACAGATGAAGACGGAGGTCTGTGTGGGCGAGTCGGCAGGCGCGTTTGTATTCCAATCCCGCCCCAACCTATCGCTGACCCGCCCCCAGGAACGGCTCGTGTTCTGGAGTCTGGCGGCACTGTGTTTTGCTGCAGCGAGCGGCTTCGCGTGGCTGGGTTACTGGCTGATCCTGCCGTTCGCCGGACTGGAGATCGGAGTGCTGGCCTGGGCATTCAAGGCCTTGCGCAGCCGTGAGGGCGATTACGAATACATCATGATCGAAGGCGACGTGGTGGTGCTGGAATGGCATTGCGGTAACCACGGAGAGCGCCGCGAATTGAATCGCCAGTGGGCGCGTGTGGAATGCAGCTGCAGGACGCCGGGCAGGAACTGCCGCCTCAGCCTGAACTCGCACGGCCGTGCAACAGAAGTTGGACAGTACCTGAGTGACGAGGCGCGCTTGCAACTGGCAGCCATGTTGCGCAGCCGGTTGCAAGAATAACGAGCGCAGCAGGTTGCAGGAAGAAGCGCAACACACGCCGCAACGACACCAATAATGGGGACGAGAGGACGGGGGACGCGATGATAGGCAAGTGGCAACGTGTAGGACTGATGGGAACAGCGCTGGCGTTCAGCCAATCCACGCTGGCAGAGTACGCATACAACCTGCAAACACCGGCAAGTCAGGTGGCGCAGAATGTGTTCGACCTGCACAACCTCATCATGCTGGTGTGTCTGGGAATCTTCGTGGTGGTGTTTGGCGCGATGTTCTATTCGCTGCTGAAGCATCGCAAGTCGGCCGGCCACAAGGCGGCGCATTTCCACGAAAACACCACGGTCGAAGTGATCTGGACCGTGATCCCCTTCGTGATCCTGATGGGCATGGCCTACCCGGCGGCCAAGGTGGTGATCGACATGAAGGACACGACCAACCCCGACATGACGATCAAGATCACCGGCTATCAGTGGAAGTGGGGCTACGACTACCTCAACGACGACATCAGCTTCTACAGCAACCTGGCAACACCGCGCGAGCAGATCGTCGGTTCAGCCGCCAAGGGGGAGCACTATCTGCTGGAAGTCGACGAGCCGATGGTGGTACCGGTCGGCAAGCGCGTGCGCCTGCTGATCACCGCCAACGATGTGCTGCATGCCTGGTGGGTTCCCGCGCTGGGCGCCAAGCAGGATGCGATTCCCGGCTTCATCCGCGACAGCTGGTTCAAGGCTGACAAGATCGGCACCTACCGCGGCCAGTGCGTCGAGCTCTGCGGCAAGGACCATGGCTTCATGCCGATTGTGGTCGAAGTGGTGTCAGAGGCGGATTACGCTGCCTGGGTGGCGAAGAAGAAAGGCGCTGCGCAAACCGCCGCAGCCGACAACGCCAAATCCTTTGAAATTGCCGAACTGATGGGGCGTGGCGAGAAAGTATACGAGGCCAGTTGCGCGGCCTGTCACCAGGCCAACGGCATGGGCATGCCCGGCGTGTTTCCGGCGATCAATGGATCCAGGGTTGCCACCGGGCCGATTGCCGATCACGTCGCAGTTGTGCTGAACGGCAGGCCGGGCACGGCGATGGCTGCGTTCGCCGGCCAGTTGTCCGACGCCGACATTGCTGCAGTTGTGACCTACCAGCGCAATGCCTGGGACAACAAGACGGGCGATCTGGCGCAACCTGCCGCGATTGCCGCCGCACGGGGTGGGGCTGCCAGCGAAGCTGCCGCACCCGCTGCGCAATAAACAAAATCAAGAGGAGAGCACACGATGTCTGATGCTGCACACGCCCACGACGATCACGGCCACGGCCATCCCAGCGGGATCATGCGCTGGCTGACCACCACCAATCACAAGGACATCGGGTCCCTGTACCTGTGGTTCGCGCTCATCATGCTGTTCGTGGCGGGCACCATGGCGTTGCTGATTCGTGCCGAACTGTTCCAGCCCGGCCTGCAACTGACCAACCCGGATTTCTTCAACCAGCTCACCACCATGCACGGGCTGCTCATGATCTTCGGGGTCATCATGCCGGCCTTTTCGGGCTTTGCTAACTGGCAGGTGCCGCTGATGCTGGGTGCGCCCGACATGGCGTTCCCACGCATGAACAACTGGGCATTCTGGATCCTGCCGGTGGCGGGTCTGTTGCTGATGGTGTCGTTCTGGCTGCCCGGCGGCGCAGTCGCAGGCGGCTGGACGATGTATCCGCCGCTGTTCATCCAGGGCGGCATTTCCTATGATCTGACGATTCTGGCAGTCCACATCATGGGCCTGTCGTCGATCATGGGATCGATCAACATCATCACCACCATCCTCAACATGCGCGCGCCCGGCCTCACGCTGATGAAGATGCCGCTGTTCTGCTGGACCTGGCTGATCACAGCCTACCTGCTGATCGCCACCATGCCGGTGCTCGCGGGCGCGGTGACCATGCTGCTGACCGACCGCAATTTCGGCACCCACTTCTTCAACGCAGCCGGCGGCGGCGACCCGGTGATGTTCCAGCACATTTTCTGGTTCTTCGCCCACCCCGAGGTGTACATCCTGATCCTGCCGGCCTTCGGCATCGTTTCGCAGGTGATCCCGACCTTCGCCAGGAAGCCGCTGTTCGGCTACGCCTCGATGGTGTACGCCACTGCCTCGATCGCGATCCTGTCGTTCATCGTCTGGGCGCACCACATGTTCACGGTGGGCATGCCTGCCGCCGCGCAGCTGTTCTTCATGTTTTCGACCATGCTGATCGCTGTGCCGACCGGGGTGAAGGTATTCAACTGGGTGGCCACGATGTGGAAGGGCTCGATGTCCTTCGAGACCCCGATGCTGTTCGCCATCGCCTTCGTCTGCCTGTTCACCATCGGCGGTTTCTCAGGTCTGGTGCTGGCGATCGCGCCGGTCGACATCCAGTTGCACGACACGTATTACGTGGTGGCGCACTTCCACTACGTGCTGGTCTCGGGTGCGCTGTTCTCCATCTTTGCGGGCATCTACTACTGGCTGCCGAAGTGGACCGGCCACATGTACAACGAGACGCTCGGCAAATGGCATTTCTGGCTGTCGGTAATCGGCATGAACATCGTGTTCTTCCCGATGCACTTCCTCGGCCTCGCCGGCATGCCGCGCCGGATTCCCGACTACGCGCTGCAGTTCACCGAGTTCAACCAGATCGCCACGGTGGGCGCCTTCATCTTCGGCTTCAGCCAGCTGATTTTCCTGGTGGTGGTGTTGAAGACGATCAAGGGCGGCGCCAAGGCGACCGACCGGGTGTGGGAAGGTGCCGAGGGACTGGAGTGGACGCTGCCGTCGCCTGCGCCGTATCACACCTTTGAAACTGCGCCGGTGGTGAAATGAGCGAAGGGCTGGTGGACATGACAGGCAAGCGCAAAGGCAAATACCGTACAGCCATCCTTCTCGCGGCGTTTGCCCTGGGTCTGTTCCTGTTCACCCTGTATACCGGGCTGAAATAAACCATGGCCGTGGGCAACGCCAAGACGCTGGGCAAGCTCGTTGCGGTGACGCTGGGCATGTTCGGGTTTGGTTTTGCCCTGGTGCCGTTTTATTACAAGATTTGCGAAGTAACGGGGATCAATTCCGGCGCCGAGCAAAGCCTGGCGAAGAACACTCAGGTCGACAGCAGCCGCTGGGTGACGCTGGAGTTCGACGCCAACGCCAATGAAGCGTTGCCGTGGCGGTTCAAGCCCCTGCAGCGCACGCTCAAGGTGCACCCGGGCCAGCTGGTGCAGGTGGAATACGAAGTCAGCAATATCAGTGATCATCCCATCGTGGGGCAGGCGGTGCCAAGCTATGGACCCGCGCGCGCGGCGGAGTTTTTCAGGAAGATCGAATGCTTCTGCTTCACGCCGCAAACCCTCGCTGCGGGCGAGTCCAGGCGTATGCCGGTGCTGTTCGTGCTGGACCCGGGGATGGACAAGGAGGTGCATACGGTGACGCTGTCGTACACCTTCTTCGACACCGGAGTGAAGGGACAGGCAGAGGCATCGCGGAAAGGAGGGGGTCATGGCTGAGGGTGGAGGAAACCTCAAGGCCGCCCTTGCGGTGTTCTGGAGTTTTTTTGGCGTGCGCAAGCGGCGCGATTATGACGCCGATTCGCAAAGCCTGACGCCGGCGCAGGTCATCATCGCCGGTCTGATTGGCGGCGCGGTTTTCGTGTTGACGATGTTGTTGCTGGTGTATCTGGCGATGCAGTTCGTGAAATGAACGATCTACCAAACAAGAAAGAGGGGATGAGATGAGCCTGGCACAAACCGAAAAGTATTATCTGCCGCAACCTTCGCTCTGGCCGATCATCGGCTCTGTCGCGTTGTTGCTGATGGCGGTGGGCGGCGTCATGACCATGCGCGAGATCAACAACGGTGGCTGGGTGCTGCTGGCCGGCGTAGGGGTCCTGTTCTACATGATGTTCGGCTGGTTTGGCGAAGTGATTCGCGACAGCGAGGCGGGTCGTTACAACAAGCAGGTCGACTCTTCGTTCCGCTGGTCGATGAGCTGGTTCATCTTTTCCGAGGTGATGTTTTTTGCCGCCTTCTTCGGTGCGCTGTTCTATACCCGGGTGCTCTCGGTGCCGTGGCTCGGTGAGGGCGACACCATGCAGCAGTTGTGGCCGACATTCCAGGCAAGCTGGCCGACCGCCGGGCCGGGGCTGACGAAGGACGGATTCGATTTCACGCCGATGGGTGCATGGGGTATTCCGGCGATCAACACCCTGCTGTTGCTGACCTCCGGGGTGACGATCACCTGGGCGCACTGGGGTCTGAAAAAGAACAACCGCACGCAACTGATTCTGGGGCTGGCGATGACGGTGGCGCTGGGTGCGGTGTTCCTGGGTTTTCAGGTGTATGAATACATGCACGCCTATTCGGAAATGGGCCTGACGCTGGGTGCCGGCGTCTATGGTGCCACCTTCTTCATGCTGACCGGTTTCCACGGGTTTCACGTGCTGGTCGGAACGACCATGCTGATCGTGATGCTGTTGCGTTCGATAGCCGGTCATTTCACGGCCGAGCATCACTTCGCCTTCGAGGCGGTGTCGTGGTACTGGCACTTTGTTGACGTGGTGTGGGTGCTACTGTTCATCGTGGTGTACTGGCTGATCTAGCCTTCCACGCAACTGGCCGGCCGCTGCAGAGTGGCGCCGGTCAAAACAGAAAAGCCGCGTTTTGCGCGGCTTTTTGTTGCTGTGATTCAGCCGTTCAGCGCAGGCCGTTTTGCGGGATGAAGCCGAAGTAATATCCGCCCATCAGCAGAAGAAACAGGGTGAGGGAGAGGGCGACGCGCACGGTGAGCATTTTGACGGTGCGGTCGGATTGACCCTTGTCCTTGATGAGATAGTAGAGCGCGCTGGCGAGGCTGGCCAGGATGAAGACGATGAACAGCAGGGCAAGGATGCGCATGAACAGGGCCTCTCGGCAAAATTTCAGTCTAACCGGATTGTGCGGTCCATGCACTTGCTGAAGCTTCGAGTCGGGCGGTGGCAGTTCGCGCCGACCTTGTGGCCGACCCTGGCGGCATTTTTTTTCTTCGCGTTGACCGTTTCGCTCGGCAACTGGCAAAGCGGGCGTGCCGAAACCAAACGCGCCCTGCAGGCGCGCTACGATGCGGCGGTGCGCGAGGCGCCGATCCATGTAGGCAGTTCGCTGCTCGATCGGGGCAGCGTGCTGTACCGCAAGCTGGAGGTCGAGGGCGTATTCGACGACACGCATACCATCCTGCTCGACAACCGTGTGTTGAACGGCGTGGCGGGATACCACGTACTGACGCCGCTGCAGATCGGCAGCGGCCCGCTCGCCATACTGGTCAACCGTGGCTGGATAGCGACCGGACGTTCGCGTGAACAGGTACCTGCGCCGCCGACGCCGGCGGGCAGAGTGCGGCTGGAGGGCATGGCGGTCGATCCGCATACGCGCTATGTCGAACTGGCGCCGACCGCGCCGCAGGGGCGCGTCTGGCAGAACCTCGATTTTGCGCGCTATGTGACGGCCAGCGGACTCAGGCTGCAGCCGGTGCTGCTGCTGCAGACCAGCAGCCTGCCTGACGGGTTGCGGCGCAGCTGGCCGCGACCCGATACCGGGGTCGATACCCATGTCAGCTATGCCTTCCAGTGGTACAGTTTGGCGGCGACACTGACGGTGTTGTGGCTGATAATGAACGTCAAGCGTTGCCGGGACGACAGCGCGGACTCGAAGCCTTGAATAAATAAATCAGAATCATGCAATTGACCCCGCGCAGTAAATTCCTGTTGTTGATTGCCGTGTTCGTGGTGCCGGTGGTTGCAGCCTATCTGGCCTATTTCGGCTGGCGCCCGGCAGGTCATACCAATTATGGCGACCTGCTCAAGGTGACCCCCCTGCAGAAGACAGCGGGTGTGATGCACGATGGCATGCCCTTCGATCTGCAGAAACTGCAGGGCAAGTGGGTGATGGTGCACGTCGGACCGGCGAACTGCGATGCAAACTGTGTGCAGCAACTGTATCTGATGCGGCAGACACGGATCGCCCAGGGCAAGGAGCAATCGCGCATCGAGCGGCTGTGGGTGCTGACCGACAACGGCGTGGTTGACCCGGCACTGCTGCGGGCACACCCCGGCCTCTACGCATGGCGTCCGGGCGGGGACGTTTTTGTCGAGCAGTTTCCCGCCGGGGATGGCCGGGCCGGACATATCTACATGGTCGATCCCCTGGGCAACCTGATGCTGCGCTTTCCTGCCCGGCCGGATCCCAAGCGCATGATGAAAGACCTCAAGCTGCTGCTCAAAGCTTCCCAGATCGGTTAACCCCACACGCTCACCATGACGTTCTATCGCAATCTCATTCTGGCCGCCCTGATCCTCACCTTGGGCGTGGTGAGCCTTGGCGCCTATGTGCGTCTGTCCGATGCTGGCCTCGGCTGTCCAGACTGGCCCGGCTGTTACGGCAAGCTGACGCCGCACCATGCGGCAGACGCCATCAACGCCGAACTGGCCGAACGCCCCGATGGCCCGGTGTCGCACGCCAAGGCGTGGAAGGAAATGGTGCATCGTTACGCAGCCGGTACCCTCGGACTGCTGGTGCTGGGGATCGCGGTGCTGGGCTGGAGCGGTCGGCGCGAAGCGGCGGGAGGCCCAGGTCTGCCGCTTTTGTTGCTGGGGCTGATCGTGTTTCAGGCCCTGCTGGGAATGTGGACGGTCACCAAGCTGCTGAAACCGCTGGTCGTGTCTGCGCATTTGTTGGGCGGCATGGCGACCTGGTCGCTGCTGCTATGGTTGTGGTTGCGCGAGCGCGGCCGTGTCAGCCATGCGTATTTCGCGCGTGCTGACCATCTGCGCGGCCATGTGGCCCTGGGGTTGCTGCTGGTTGTCACGCAAATCGCACTGGGCGGATGGGTGAGCACCAACTATGCGGCCCTGGCGTGCACCGACTTTCCGCTGTGTCAGGGGGTGTGGGCTCCGTCGATGGATTTTGAACATGCGTTTACCCTGCATCGCGAACTCGGCGAAACCGCTTCGGGCGACCTGCTGTCGATGGCCGCGCTGACGGCCATTCACTGGATGCACCGGGTCATGGCCCTGATCGTCACCTTGTTTCTGGGGTGGCTGGCGTTGCGACTGCTGCGCACACCAGGGTACGTGGGACTGGGCCTGGCGATGGGTGGCTTGCTGACGTTGCAGGTGTCGCTGGGGATCGGCAATGTGCTGCTGAGCCTGCCGCTTGCGCTAGCAGTGGCCCACAACACGGGGGCGGCGCTATTGCTGGCCAGCCTGGTGCTGCTGAACTATCGGGTACGCAGGAGATGAGTATGGAAACCGTGATGAGCCAGGGATTGGCTTGCCGCTGCCAGCAGTTCCTGGCGCTGTGCAAGCTGCGGGTGGTCAGCCTGATTGTGTTTACCGCGGTGATCGGCATGTTTCTCGCCGTGCCCGGTTGGCCCGACTGGAACGTTCTGTGGGCGGGTACCCTGGGGATCGCCCTAGTGGCAGGGGCGGCGGCGGCGTTCAATTGCCTGATCGAACAGAAAATCGACGCCGTGATGGCGCGCACGCGCGCGCGTCCGCTACCGCGCGGCGAACTGACCAACACGCAGACACTGGTGTTTTCCGGCGTGGTGGGCGGCCTGGGGCTGGCGCTGCTGTATGCCTTCGTCAATCCGCTCACCATGTGGCTCACGCTGGCCACTTTTGTCGGCTATGCCGTCATCTACACGGCGCTGCTGAAGCCGGCCACGCCGCAAAACATCGTCATCGGCGGCGCGTCCGGCGCGATGCCTCCGGTGCTTGGCTGGGCCGCTGCCACCGGCGAAATTCATCACGACGCCCTGCTGCTGTTTCTCATCATTTTTGCCTGGACCCCACCGCATTTCTGGGCGTTGGCACTTTACCGGCGCGAGGAGTACGCCAAGGCGGGGCTGCCGATGCTGCCGGTGACGCACGGCGAAGCGTATACCCGCCTGCATCTGCTGCTTTACACCCTGCTGCTGTTTGCCGTGACCATGCTGCCGGTCGGCACCGGCATGGGCGGCTGGATATATCTGGCTGGCGCGGTGTTGCTGGGTGGTCGTTTCATCCAGTACGGCTGGCGGCTGCATCGGCAATACAGCGATGCCCTCGCAAAGGAAACCTTCCGTTTTTCCATCTGGTATCTGAGCTTGCTGTTTGCGGTGATGCTGGTCGATCATTACTTCCTAATACCCATTTGATTTATATGGAAATTTAGGGCTCTAACTGGATATTCAGACAAGATTGTTTTATATTGTGCCCAATTCATATACAGGGGCACGAGATGATCCTCTCCCGAACCAGTCAGTATGCCGTGCAGGCGCTGATCTACATGGCCACCCAGCCGAGCGCGACCCCGGTCCTGAACAAGGATATCGCGGCGCAACTTGGCGTGCCCGCACCGTATCTCGCCAAAATCCTGCAAAGCCTGGCCAAGGGCAACCTGCTGTTCTCCTTTCGTGGCCGTCTGGGCGGGTTTTGCCTGCGCGAAGAGGGCGACAAGATCACCCTTATGCAGATCCTGCTGCTGACCGAGGGGCCGGCATTCACGCAGAGCTGTTTGCTGGGGCTGAAAAAATGCAGCGATGAAACTGCCTGCCCGCTCCACTTTCGCTGGCTACCGGTAAAGAAGAAAATCATCGATCTGCTGCAGGACACCACGCTGGAAAAACTGGCCAAAGCGGTCGAATCCGGCAAATACCGTCTGGCTGACGTTCCAGGGCTGTTGTTCGAGCAGGTCAAGGCATGAAGAGCTGGCTCGCTGGTGTGGGTGTCGTTGCGGCGTTCATGCTGGCCGCTTGCCAGCCCGCCCCGCAACCGCCGACCTATCGGGCGACCGATATCACGGGCGCTGCCTTCGCACGCGACTTCCGGCTTACCGACCACAACGGTCAATTACGTACCCTGGCGGATTTCAAAGGCAAAGTCGTGGCTATTTTCTTCGGCTACACCCATTGTCCGGATGTCTGCCCCACCACGCTGTCAGATTTTGCCTCTGCATTACAACAGCTGGGGCCGCAAGCCGAGCGGGTGCAGGTCATCTTTGTGACGGTCGATCCGCAGCGCGACACCCCGGACCTGCTGAAGCAGTTCGTCCCGGCCTTCAATCCCGGCTTTCTGGGGATGTTTGGCGATGAAAACACGCTGAAGCAGTTGGCGAAAGAATACAAAGTGGTCTATCAAAAGACATCGGTGAAAGGCGCGGATGATTACCTGATCGACCACAGCGCCGGGACCTATGTGTATGATCCTAATGGAAATCTGCGGCTGCTTATCCCGTATGGCAGCGGCCCGGACGCAATCGCACAAGATCTGAGAACGCTGTTGGCAACATCTTGAACAGGGTTTTCGTCTTGCGGTCAGGGCGCAGACTGCCATATAATCCCGCAGTTTTTTAATATAAGCATATGCTGTTTAAAGCGCGGCGAAGCGCTATTTCGGGTACAACAGGAGCGGTCGATGGCGGTAACCACATATTCCGGTGCAGAACAGTACAACTTTGATATCGTAAAGAAATTTGCCGTCATGTCGCTCGTCTGGGCGGTCGTCGGCATGTTCGCTGGGGTGTATATCGCCTCCGAACTGGCCTGGCCGTTTCTGAACTTCGACAGCCCGTACTTCTCGTTCGGACGCTTTCGTCCGGTTCATACCAGTGCGGTGATCTTCGGCTTCGGCGGCTCGGCGCTGTTCGCCACCTCCTACTACGTGGTCCAGCGCACCTGCCAGACCCGCCTGATTTCAGATGGCATGGCAAGCTTCACCTTCTGGGGATGGCAGACCGTGATCGTTACGGCGGCGCTGTCCTACGTGATGGGCTATTCGCAGGGGCGTGAGTATGCCGAGATGGAATGGCCGATCGACATCCTGATCGAGGTCGTCTGGGTGACCTACCTGATCCTGTTCGTCGGCACCATCATGCGCCGCAAGCAGCCGCACATCTACGTCGCCAACTGGTTCTACCTGTCCTTCATCCTGGCGACTGCGCTGCTGCACACCTTCAACAACCTGGCGATGCCCGTCGACCTGTTCTCGATGAAGTCGTACAGCCTGTTCTCCGGCACCCAGGATGCGATGACCCAGTGGTGGTACGGCCACAACGCGGTGGGCTTTTTCCTGACGGCTGCCTTCCTCGGCATGATGTATTACTTCGTGCCCAAGCAGGCCGGCCGACCGATCTATTCATATCGCCTGTCCATTGTCCACTTCTGGGCGCTCGGCTTCATGTACATGTGGGTGGGCGCTCACCACTTGCACTGGACCGCCTTGCCGGACTGGACCTCGTCGCTGGCCGCCGCATTCTCGATCCTGCTGCTGATGCCCTCGTGGGGCGGCATGATCAACG
>JAIBFE010000272.1 GCA_019459705.1 Thiobacillus sp.
CGACATCGAGCGCCTGGCTCGGCACGATGGCATTCAGCTTGTCGAACCAGAAGGCCGAGACCTTGGTCAGCACTTCGCCCTTGCCCGCAATCGGCGTCGGCATCACCACGTCGAAGGCCGACAGGCGGTCCGTGGTGACGATCAGCAGCCTGTCGTCGCCGACGGCATAGATGTCGCGCACCTTGCCGCGGTGGACCAGCGGCAGTGAAATGATGCGGGATTCGAGGAGCGGTGCGGACATGGCGGGCAGAGCGGAATCGAAAGAGCCGGCATTATAGCCGCCGCGGTAGAAGGCGCTGGCCTCGTACGCCCCGCGCAGTTCACGCAGCGCCACCAGCAGGATCGCCGCCAGCGGCACCGCCAGCAGCACGCCGACGAAACCGAACAGCTGGCCGAACGCCGCCAGCACGAAAATCACCGCTACCGGGTGCAGGCCGACGCGCTCGCCGACCAGGCGCGGAGTGATGACATAGCTTTCCAGCACCTGTCCGGCCAGATAAATGCCGGCCACCCAGGCCACCCCGACCCAGTCCGGAAACTGGAGCAGCGCGACCAGCAGCGCCAGGATCATGCCGAGGCCGAAGCCGAGGAAAGGCACGAAGGACAGCACGCCTGTGAGGATGCCGATCGGCAGCGCGTAATCCAGCCCTGCCGCCCACAGTGCAATCGCGTAATACAGCGACAGCGTCGCCATCACGGCCAGCTGCCCGCGCAGGAATTCGCCGACCACCGTGTCCATCGCGCGGGCGATGCGGGTGGCCGCGCCCATCCAGGAGCGCGGCATCAGTGCGGCCACCCGCGCCACCATCACGTCCCAGTCCTTCAGCAGATAAAACATCACCACAGGAATCAGCAGCAGGTTGACCAGCACGCCGACGACGGCAAGTGCGCCGGTTTGCAGGGAGGGCAGCCAGGTGGCGCTGTTTTCCGTGGCCTGTTCGGTGAGCCAGGTTTTGAGTGCATCGAGATTGGGGTCGATGTGGATGCCGAGGGTCTGCTGCAGCCACGGCAGAAAACGGGTTTGCAGCAGGTCGAGGGCGGCCGGCACGCGCTGGGAAAGTTCGGCGAACTGCCCCTGGAACAGCGGCAGCGCCACCAGCAGCAGCGCGAACAGCGTCAGTCCGGCCAGAACGATGACCAGCACGGTGCCGACGGCGCGCGGCAGCCCGTGCCTTTCCAGCCGCTTTACCAGCGGATCGAAGATATAGGCCAGCAGGATGCCGGCGAGAAAGGGCGTGAGGATGGGGCCGAGCAGGTAGAGCAGCCCGCCCGTGACGAGCAGCACCGCGAGTACAAGCCAGAGGGTGTTGCCAGGGAAGGGGGGGCGTCGGATCGAGTGCATAGGCGGTAAAATAGCGCACTTTTTGATTCTGCAGCCGGGTGTGTCTTCCATTTCATAAAAACATGCCGGGGCCGATATCGACGCCGGCGATGCACTGGTCGAGCGCATCAAGCCGCTGGCCAAGCGCACCATGCGCCCCGAAGTACTGACCGGCATCGGCGGCTTCGGCGCGCTGGTCGAGATTTCCAAAAAATATAAAGAGCCTGTGCTGGTCTCCGGCACCGACGGCGTCGGCACCAAGCTGAAGCTGGCATTCGAACTCAACCGCCACGACACCGTCGGCATCGATCTTGTCGCGATGAGCGTCAACGACATCCTGGTGCAGGGCGCCGAGCCGCTGTTCTTCCTTGATTACTTCGCCTGCGGCAAGCTCACCCTCGACACCGCCGAGGCGGTGATCGCCGGCATCGCCACCGGTTGCGAGCAGGCCGGCTGTGCGCTGATCGGCGGCGAAACCGCCGAGATGCCCGGCATGTACCCCGATGGCGAATACGATCTCGCCGGCTTTGCCGTCGGCGTGGTGGAAAAATCGAAAGTCATCGGCGGGCAGACCATCGCAGCGGGCGACGTGGTGCTGGGGCTGGCGTCTTCCGGCGCGCATTCCAACGGCTATTCGCTGATCCGCAAGCTGATCGACGTCAGCCATATCGGCCTCAAGTCTGATTTCCACGGCCGTCCGTTTGCCGACGCCGTGATGGCGCCGACGCGGATTTACGTCAAGTCGCTGCTGGCGCTGATGGAAAAGTTCAGCGTCAAGGGCATGGCCCACATCACCGGTGGCGGCATCACCGGCAACCTGCCGCGCTGCCTGCCCGAAGGCGTCGCCGCGCGCGTGGATTCAAACAGCTGGACGCGGCCGCCGCTGTTCGACTGGCTGCAGCAGGCCGGCAACGTCGAGCCGGCCGAAATGCTGCGCACCTTCAACTGCGGCATTGGCATGTGCGTGGTGGTCGCGGCAAGCGACGCCGCCGCGGCGATGGCGCAGCTGCAGGCGAGCGGCGAAACAGTCTGGCAGATCGGTGAAATCGTTGCCCGTCCCGATGGCGCGGAGCAGGTGATTTATTCGTGACATGTCGCGTCGTCGTGCTGCTGTCCGGGCGCGGCAGCAACTTTCAGGCGATCGCCGAAGCCCGGCTGCCGATTGAAATCGTGGCGGTCATCAGCAACCGCCCGCAGGCGGCGGGGCTGGAGTATGCGCGCGAGCGCGGCCTTGCAGCCATCGCGCTCGACCACACCGAACACCCTGACCGCGAGGCCTTCGATGTCCTGCTGGCCGATGAAATCGAGCGTCACCAACCCGATCTGGTGGTGCTGGCCGGCTACATGCGCATCCTCAGCCCGGCCTTCATCGCGCGTTTCGAAGGCCGACTGCTGAATATCCACCCCTCGCTGCTGCCCATGTTCCCAGGGCTGAAAACCCACGAGCGCGCGATTGCCGAAGGTATCAAAATCCACGGCTGCACCGTGCATTTCGTCACCGCCGACCTGGATCACGGCCCCATCGTCATCCAGGCCGCCGTGCCGGTGCGGGCGGACGACACGCCCGATATGCTGGCGGCACGCGTGCTGCAGCAGGAACACCGCATCTACCCCCAGGCTGTCCGCTGGTTTGCCGAGGGGCGGCTGGCAATACATCATGGCCGAGTAAACTTGAAGGACGATTCGGCGTCACAGTCTGTGTTTTCCACGGAAAGGTGACAATGTTCAAAATACTTCTGCTGGCTGCCACCCTGTTTGCTGCCACTGCCCAGGCCGCGGTTCCGCAACAGATGAGTCTGGTGTACGACCTGTACCGCAATGGCCACAAGCTCGGTCAGGTGACCGACACCTTTGTCCGCACCGGCAACCGCTACACGCTGACCAGTGAAACCCGCGCGACGGGTCCGCTGAAAATGCTGTGGCCGGGCAACATCCGGCTTGAGAGCACGGGTGTGCTGACTCGCCAGGGTCTGAGGCCCACGCAATTCCAGCACGCCCGCAGCGATGCGCCGCACAAGCTGGCAACCGCACGTCTCGACTGGAAACAGCGCAGCATCGCCTATCAGTACAAAGGCGAAGCATGGCGGGTGAACGGCCTGCAGGCCGGCGCGCAGGACCAGCTGTCGCAGCTGTACCAGTTCATGTTCGCGCCCAGTGTGCCCGCCGATTACACCCTGCAGGTGGTGAGCGGCCGCGATCTCAACGACTATCGTTATGCACGCAGCGATGGCGGTGCCATCCAGACGCCGCTCGGCGCGCTGGCCACCCAGCAATACCAGCGCATCACGCAAAAGCCCGACGAAAAGGCCGTCACCGTGTGGGTCGCCCCCGCGCGCGACAATCTGCCGGTACAAATCCGCGTCAGCGAAGACGGTGTCATCCTTGAACAGCGCCTCGTGAGCGCCAGCATCAAGGGCTAGCCATGACGGGGCGCAGCGTTCGCCCGTGGTGGATCGCCCTGTCGGGTTCGCTGCTGCTGCATGCCAGTCTGCTCGGTGGGGTGGCGTGGACCTTGCCGCAGTGGGAGGACCCATCCGCTGCGCCCCACATCGAAGCACGGCTGCTGCCGATGACACCCGCAAAGGTGTCGCCACCGTCGGCGGCGAGGCCGCCGATCCCATCGCCGCCCCCCCGTCAGGCGCCACCGCCTGCGCCGCCAACCGAATCCGTCGCCGAGGTGGCCGCGCCTGACATCGCTGTCGGCCCCGATGTCGCGGTAGCCGAACCGATCGTTCCCCTACTCGGGGGCACACCCGGGGCCGAGGCGATTTCCGTGGCGGGCGCCGAAGCGGCGTTGCCGCCGCTGAATGTTTTGCCGCCGCGCCTAGACCTGCATTTTCAGGTGCGTTACGGGCTGGCTTCGGGCGAACAGACCCTGCTCTGGGTCAACGAAGGCGAGCGCTACACTGTGACCAGCGTGGCCGCGGCAACCGGCCTGACCGGCATGTTTTACCGTGGGCGTTTTGTACAGACCAGTCACGGTCGTCTTACGCCGCGTGGTCTTCAGCCGGAGGCGTTCTGGGATCAGCGTGGCGACAAGCGCAGCAGCGCGCGCTTCGATGACAACGCCGGCCAGCTCACGTTGAGCCCGCACAAGGGCGCGCCGCGCCACTTCGCCTACCAGGGCGAGGTGCAGGATGCGCTGAGCCTATTCTTTCAGCTGGCACTGACCGCGCCGCCTCCGGATGGACGGCTGGCCTATACGGTCTTCAACGGCAAGAAGCTGCGCGACTACATCTATGACGTGCGCGGCGAGGAAACGCTGGACACTGCGCTGGGGCCGTTGCGCACGCTGCACCTTGTACGGGTGGCCAATGGCGACGGCCGTTTCGAGGCCTGGCTCGCCATCGACCGCCACTACCTGCCAGTGCGCGTGCTGCGCAGCGACGACAAGGGCGGCGAGATGGAACTTGTGCTGCTGTCGATCTCGCCCTGAGCAGACTAGCGCGGCAGCCCGTCCACCTGTGCGCGTGGGGTGATGCCGCGGCGCTGGAATTCACCCTGCCGCACTTCCAGCGCGTAGCGCACGTTGGTCGTGGGGCAGTGCAGCGTGTCGGTACGCGGCTGCATGTCGGCGAGGCTGGCTATGCGGCCGGTCGAATCGATGAACGCAATCGACAGTGGCAGCGGCGTGTCGCGCATCCAGAAACAATGCCGGTCCGGCTGTTCGAACACGAACAGCATGCCGCTGTCGGCGGGGAGGTGCGTACGGCCCATCAGGCCGCGCTGGCGTTGTTGCGGGGTGGCTGCAAGTTCGACCTGGAAAGCGTGCGGGCCGATGCGCAGCGGCAGTCGTGTGTCGGGTCCTGCAGCATGGGCAGCGCCGCACAGCAGGAGCAGCGCGAATGCGCCCGCACGGCCGGGGTTGGTTTTAAACGATGCGCTAAAGCGCATGGCGCATCTGTTCGGCCACCTGCAGCGCGGTGGCCAGATCGGCGTCGAGCACGTTGAAATGGCCCATCTTGCGACCCGGCCGCGCGGCTTCCTTGCCGTACAGATGCAGCTTGATGGCCGGGTGCGCCAGCAGCGTGCCCCAGTGCGGCCCGCCGTCGTGCCAGCGGTCGCCGAGGATGTTGACCATCGCCACCGGCGACAGCAGGCGGGTGTCGCCGAGCGGCAGGCCGGCGAGTGCGCGCACCTGCTGCTCGAACTGGTCGGTGACGCAGGCGTCCAGCGTGTAGTGGCCGGAGTTGTGCGGGCGCGGCGCGATTTCGTTGACCATCAGCTGGCCGCCGGCGACGAAGAACTCGACCGCCATCACGCCGACATAGCCGAGCTTGTCGGCCACGTCGCGTGCCATCTCGCGTGCCTGATCGGCCAGGCTGTCGGCCACGCGGGCGGGGACGATGGACATGTCGAGGATGCCGTTTTCGTGGCGGTTTTCGGCAACTGGGAACAGCGCGCATTCGCCCGCGTCGCTGCGCGCCAGCACCACCGACACCTCGCATTCCAGCTTGACGAAGCCTTCGAGCACACAGGGCTGGCCGCCGAACTCGCGGAATGCGGCACGCGCGTCCTCAGGCGTGCTGATGCGCGCCTGGCCCTTGCCGTCGTAGCCGAAGCGCGACACCTTCAGCAGCGCCGGGGTGCCAGTCGCCGCCAGCGCGGCGTCGAGGTCGGCCTCGCTGTTGACCAGCGCGAACGGCGCGGTGGCGAAGCCGTTGTCGGCGAGCCAGGATTTTTCGTGGCTGCGGTCCTGCACGATGGCCACTGCCGCGGCGCCGGGCGACACCCGGCAATGGTTCGCCAGCTCGATCAGGCTCGCGGCAGGCACGTTCTCGAATTCGGTGGTGACGGCGGCGCAGGCAGCGCCAAGCTGTTTCAGCGCGGCATGGTCGGTGTAGTCCGCGCGCACATGTACATCGGCCATCTGTCCGGCCGGACTGGCGGCATCGGGGTCGAGCACCATGACCTTGTAGCCCATGGGGCGCGCGGCGATGGTGAACCTGCGGCCGAGCTGGCCGCCGCCGAGGATGCCGAGCGTGGCGCCGGGCAGGATGGGCAGCGACTTACTCGACATCGGGCAGACCCATCGCCATCACCGAATCCGCCTGGCCGCGGCGGAACTCATGCAGCTGTTCGGCCAGGCCATTGTCGTAGCGCGCGATCAGCGCCGCGGCGAACAGCGCCGCGTTGGCCGCGCCGGCCTCGCCGATGGCAAAGGTGGCGACCGGGATGCCTTTCGGCATCTGCACGATGGACAGCAGCGAGTCCATGCCCTTGAGATATTTCGACGGCACCGGAACGCCGAGCACCGGCACGATGGTTTTCGACGCGATCATGCCTGGCAGGTGGGCGGCGCCGCCGGCGCCCGCGATGATGGCCTTGATGCCGCGTGCTTCGGCGGTCGAGGCGTATTCGTAGAGCAGATCCGGCGTGCGGTGCGCAGACACCACCTTGGTTTCGAAGTG
>JAIBFE010000301.1 GCA_019459705.1 Thiobacillus sp.
GCCGGCTCAAACGCTCGACCACATCAGCTATGTCGGTCACGGCAGTCTGTTCTGCGGCGATACGGTAATCGGCTGCGGCTGCGGCAAGCTGTTCGAAGGCAGCCCGGCGATGATGGCCGCCAGCCTCGACGCCATTTTAGCGCTGCCCGATGCTACCCGAGTCTGCTGCGCGCACGAATACACCTTGAGCAATATTGACTTTGCCAAAACCATAGACGGCAGCAACCCTGCATTGCTTGAACGCGAACGCGCCGACCGCGCGCTGCGCGCACAGAACCGACCCACCCTCCCCTCGACCCTGGCGCTGGAAAAAGCCACCAACCCTTTCCTGCGTTTTCACGACCCCGACATGACGGCCTTTGCTGCCCGTTATCTGAATCGTCCGCATCCCGGGCCGGCCGAGGTGTTCGGCGCGATTCGCGCCGCCAAGGATGCCTGGGACGGTTGACCAAGCCCATCAGGACACTTAGGATGGAGTCCTGTTGAGTACGGGAGACCGACTTGCCCGGAATCAAATTCGCCGGCATCCGATTGGCCGGCCCCCAATTAAGCCTGCTCGGCCTTGCCCTGCTGGCGGTGTCATTCAGTCATCCGGCGCTTGCTGCCGAATCCCGTGCCAGCATCCAGACGCTGGAGTGGAGCAGCGACAACGTCAGCGACTCTATCGAGAGCGAAACCACCGCAGAAGCCAGCCACGACGATGTCTGGAAACGCATTCGCAGCGGCTTCCGCATTGACGACGCGGCCGCGCAGAACCCGCTGGTTGGCGTTCACGAATCCTGGTTTGCAGCAAGACCGGACAGTGTGCGCCGCGTGGCCGTGCGTGCGCGCCCATACCTCTACCACATCGTCGAGTAACTCGACCGCCGCGCCATGCCGATGGAAATCGCCTTGCTGCCGATGATCGAAAGCGCCTTCAATCCCACCGCGCTATCGCCTTCGGCAGCCTCCGGCATCTGGCAGTTCATTCCCTCCACCGGACGCCACTATGGCCTCAAGCAGGACACCTGGTACGACGGCCGGCGTGACTTCACCGCCGCCACGAGTGCCGCGCTCGACTACCTGGGCAAGCTTTATCTGGATTTCGGCGACTGGCAGCTGGCGCTGGCGGCATACAACTGCGGCGAGGGCTGCGTTGCGCGCGCCATCCAGAACAATGTCCAGCAG
>JAIBFE010000314.1 GCA_019459705.1 Thiobacillus sp.
TGGCCGCAAGCGGTCATGGAAACAGCCAGCAGAGCAGCCAGGAGGACGGAATATTTCATTTGATTTCCCTTTACATTTCGAATAATAACCCACACCAGAGATCGGTCCGGGACTTGAGATCCAGCCGACGCGCGGATTCTAACAAATCGGCAAAAGAAAACCACTATCTGTTGATTTTCTTCCATTACGAAAAAATTTCGTTGCTTAATTGCAACAAACAGATCAGGAAACGGAGCCCCGCACGCATCTCAGGGGCCGGAAAAACCGCTGCGTTCGCGCAAAAATTGCGTGACTTCCGGTTTGAACTGCCCGCGATCCAACGCGGCCCGGTAGGCTGTCCGCGCCTCATCAGACCGTCCCTGCGCCTCCAGTGACACCCCCAGCCCCAGCAGCCACCCCCCCTGGCCCGGGTCAGCCGCCAGCGCACGCTGATACGCCCGGCTCGCCTCCTCGTGGCGATGCCCCTGCGACAGCAACGCGCCCATCAAGGCATGATCTGCGGGACGCAGGCCTGCCTGTCCCCGTTGCAGCCAGTCCAGCGCAGCCTCGCGCTGCCCCAGGTCGGCTAGTTGGCGTCCGGCCGCGATCGCCAGCCCGTCGTCGGCGCGCAGTTCGAATCCTGCTTTCAGCAGTTCCAAGGCAGCATCGGCCTGGCCTTTTGCCTGCAACAGCCCGGCGAGTTGCAGGCGCGCGCCCGTCATCCCCGGATTGCGTTCCAGCGCCTGGCGATACTTGCCCATGGCCGCATCCTGTTTTCCAGCGCGGCGCAACGCCTGGGCGTCGTCATAGTGCTGCTGCGCCTCGGCTTCGGGAGATAGCACCGTCATGTTCTTGACCACAGCCGGTTCGGCTTGCAGGGCGTTCTGATCCGCTGGCAGGAATGCCACCGTAGGCACGGATGGAACGGGTAACGAGCGTTTAGCGGTTTCTTGCGCCGTCCCGCCTGCAGGCATCCGTTTCTGCGCGTGCTGCAGCGCCACAGTCGAAGGTCCGGCGGCGGCCTCGCCAGCCGGCTGCGGAACGGGCTGAACGGCGGGTGCGGTGACATCCGGCAGCATGTTGGCTGCTTTGGCCTCCTGCCGGGCAATGACGGGAACATCCTGTGGCGCATCCGTCGTGAGTACGACCGGCAATGCCCAGTAGACCGCCGCGCCCCCTGCTGCCGCCAGACCCGTCCATCCCAGCGCCCGCCAGGCCGAACGGCGCCCTGCGCCAACCGGACGGGGGGGTGTCGCGGGCACATCGGCCGCCACGCTTCCTCGCGCATCGAGCTCGCGCAGCATTTGGTTGATGACGCTCATCGCCTCCCTTTCCGGCTCATCCCAGTAAACGCCAGCCGGCCGCGGCAGCCGCGGCGGTCAATCCCAGAAAGCCCAGTCCCCAGGCCAGCACCACCAGCGGCATGTACTTTCGCGCAGCCAGCGTATCGCGCGCAGCCGCGATCACGTGGCGGCGCGTGACACGGGGTGCGTCCTGGCCATAAGCCAGCATCATGGCCTTGGCCGCGATGATATTCACCAGCCGCGGCAAGCCGCGCGACACGCGCCACAGTGCGTGTTCCGCCCACCAGGTGAACAGCGCGCCCTCGCGCCCCGCCACGGTCAGCCGATGCCGCACATAGGCCGCCACCTCGCGGCGGTCGAGCGGGCGCAGCGCGGCATGAAAGCTGATGCGGGTGAGGATTTGCCGGGTGCCTTTCTCGCGCAGCCGGGCCATCAACTCGGGCTGGCCGAACAGCACGACCTGCAGCAGCTTGCGCTTCTCGGTTTCCAGATTGGTGAGCAGACGCACGGCTTCGAGCGTGTCGGCAGGCAGCGCCTGCGCCTCGTCGACCAGCACCACGGGTTGCCGATCCTGCTGGGCCAGCGTGATGAAGTGGCGTTCCAGACGGTGCAGCAGGTCTTCACTGGTACCGTCGGACGGCACACCGAACTCGTTCGCGATCGCCGCATACAGACCGCACGGATCAAGGCCGGGGTTGGGCACGAAGGCGGCCTGCCAGCGCCCAGGCAGCGTGTTCAACAGACGCCGCAACAGCAGGGTCTTGCCGGTGCCGACCTCACCCTCCACCACCAGGAATCCTTCGCCTGCGCACAGCGCATAGAGCAAGGTTTCATGGGCGTCCTGATGCGGCAGCGCGGGAAAGAAGAAACTGGTGTCGGGGGTCAGTCCAAACGGCGGCTCGCGCAGGCCGAAGTGCCCCCACCATGTGGTCATGGCTGGAATTCAGGCAACTCGTAGGTCTGGAAACGGCGCTGCGTGGCTTCCAGGTCGCGATTCCAGTCCTGGTTATCGCGAATCAGCGTGGTCTTGATCAGCACCACCAGTTCGCGCTTCTGCCGGTTCTGGCTGGTGTTGCCGAAAAGCTGCCCGACAACGGGAATATCCCCGAGCAGCGGGACCCGGTTCTTGCTGTCGTCGAAGGACTGGCTCATCAGGCCGCCGATGGCGACGATATGGCCGTCCTTGAGGCGGACCACGCTGTCGGTTTCTGAAATGCTGCTGGAAGCCAGCGGCAGGACATAAGTTCCCAGGTCGCCGAAGGCGATTTCCTTCTGCTTTTCGGTGACGGTGCTGACCGAGGGGCGGACATGCAGCGTGATGTTGTCCTTGTCGTCGATCTGCGGGGTCACATCCAGCGCAATGCCGGAAAAGAAGGGCTGCACGACGACGCTCGGCGGCGTAGCGGGCACCCCCAGCGCAGCGGCCGTCCCGCCGGTGACTTCGGTGACGAAAAAGTCATCGGTGCCGACCTTGAGCACCGCCTTCTGGTTGTTGATGGTGGCGATGCGCGGACTGGACAGCACGTGCACGGCACCCTGGCTCTTGATCAGGTTGATGACCGCGCCGAAATCCCCGTCGTTGAACGCCAGGCCGAACACGCTCCCGGCAGGACCGGGAATGGCACCGCCCAGCATCTGCGCCACCGTTCCGCCCAGATTGACCGTGCTTGTGCCGCCGGGTCCAATGCTGGGGCTCACCCCACTCACTCCAATGGCGGTCTTGCCGCCATGCTGCAGCGTCGCCCAGTTGATGCCCGACTGATAACCGTCGTTCAGCTGCACTTCGAGGATCTTGGCCTCCAGCATCACCTGGCGTGCGCTCACCAGTTCCGACGCGCGCAGATACTTCTCCACCATATGCAGGCTGGCAGGCGCCGCTTTCACGATGATGATCCCGGATTGCGGGCTCACCACCACGCTGCCCGCTTCGCCGACCAGGGTTTTCAGCGACGTGCCGACTTCTTCCCAGTATTTGGAGTCGGTCGAGGTCTGCACGCTGCTGGTTTCCAGCGATTGCGACGTACTGCCGGACGAGGACCCGCTTGCGCTGCCGCCGCTTCTCAGGCTGACCGAACCCGACACCACCCGCATATCCGACGTCCCCTTGCGCTGCATCGCCAGGGAATTCAGGTGATAGATGCGGGTTTGCAGCGCAGGCGACGGCACGATGATGCGTTTGCCCTGCACTTCGTATTCGTAGCCGTACAGCGCGCGCACCGCTTCCATCGCCTCGGGCACCGTCACGTTCTTCAGATTGAGGGTCAGCGTGCCGGTCACATCCGGGTGCACCAGCATGCTGTAGGGCGTGCCGGTCACCATGCCCATGAATACTTCGGACGCCTTGGCGTTGTTCACGGTCAGGCTGAAGCGGGGCTCGACGCTGGCTGTTCTGGCCGCAAGAGGCGGCGCGTCGCGCACTGCGTCGAGGACCGCCTGCTGCACGGCAGCCGGCGGTGCCGCTACCGGCGCCGGCTGGCTGGCGGGGGTTTCCAGCGCGGTATTCATCGCATCCTTGCCGTCCATGCCAAACGGGCTGGCACAGCCGGACAGAACCACTACAGCCAAGACGATGTGTTTATGCATGTTCCATTCCTGTTTTCATCGAGCCGGAGGTCGAGTTCGCGACTGCGGAGCGATCGAGCGATCGAGCAGATAGACGGTGCGGCGTCCGTCCTTGCCCGAGATGACGATGTGATCTTCGCGGATGGCGACCACCCGCCCACCGACGACCGAATCGCCCACTTTGACGGTGGTGCCGCCATACCAGGCGATCGAGCGCGGTCCATCGACCCGCACCCAGGCCAGGCCGGCCTCTTCAGGCACCGCCCCGGCCGGCGCGCTCGACAGGCTGTTCGGCAGCGCCGTCGGATCCGGCAGGGAAGCGGCGGTCAGCGGCGACGCCAGCAGCACGGCCACGGCACACAGCATCATACGCGCAGCCATGCTTCCTCCAGGCTCAGGGTGTGGATGGTCAGAGTGAGCGTCAGCAGCGGGCGGGCGGCGGCATCGAGCGTCGCCTCGGACCAGGTCAGTCGCCAGGGCAAGGCTTCCAGCCGCTCGAGGTACGCGACCAGATCGGCATAGCGGCCGCTCACCGTGATTTCAAATCCGTGGCGATAAAACCCGGGCGGCGCCCCTTCGGCCGCGTCGGGCAGCGCAACCGGTTGCGGGCTGAGCGTCCTGAAGCCGACAACCCGGATGCCGCCCGTTCCCTGCACCACGCTTTTCAGCACCTGGTTCATGCGCTCGGGCGGGATCAGCGAGCGTTCGAGTTTTTCAAGCTCGCCATTCAGTTGAGCCAGCCGCGCTTCCTGCACGGCCAGCGCATCGCGCACTGCCCGGTCCGGGTCGCGTGCCGTCCGGCCCGCGAGCAGTTGCCGCTGCTGCCCGATCTGCGCAAGCGCTTCGTCGGCGCTTTGCAGACGGGCCTGTGCGGTCTGCTTGCGCATGTTTCCACCATCGATCAGCAGGGTTTGCACCAGGGCAAGCCCCACCGCCACCGCCGCCCCAAAGACGAACACGCGTTCCCGCAGGCTGATCCGGTCGATACGCGCGCTAATTTCGCGCAGTTTTTCACCGACCATGGGGGCCTCCCTGGTCTACCGGTTTTTCCCGGCTGCCCGAGTACAAGGCAAAATCGACATAGTCGGGTGCTGCCGCGGCGCCGGTCCCGCCCTCACCCGCGGACTGGGCAAGCCCCGCATCCATGCCGGAAAACTGCATGCCGGAAAACGCAGCCTGTTCGCCGAGCCGGTCCATATACGCCGTCAGCAGGCCGGCGTTCAAGGCCGACCCCTTGAGCGCGACGTGGCCTGGCGCAAGGCTGAATCCATTCAGCCAGACGCCTTCCGTGCTGCCAAGTGCGAGTGCGCGCATGCGCGGAGAAAATCCCGTCGAAGCCTGCTCGATGGTGCTGCCGACCGCCGCCAGCAGCACTTCGCGCTGGATCACCCGGGCCTGCGTTGCCTTGACGCGTGCGGTCAGCAGCGCGCTCACCGGGCGGCTGGCAGCAGCGGCCAGTTGGTCCAGTTCCTGTTGCGCCGCTGCCTGCAAGGCTTCCTGCTGCGTGGCCCGGGTTTCAAGCGCGCCAGCCTGGTAGTGCAGAACGCCTCCCCAGGCAAGCGCGCCCGCCAGAATCACGACCAGCCCCAGCGTCATTTCACGCAGGCCGAACGCATAGCGCTTCTGCAGCAGCAGCGGACTGATGAGATTGATCTGCTGGCTCATGGCTTGGTTTCTTCCATGCGCAGTGCCGCGCCAATGGCGTGGAAGCAGACGGGAGGCAAACCGCCCAGATCCGGAAAGTCCGCGACATCGAGCACATCTGCCAGATTCAGCCCCTCGACCGGCAAGGCAAGATTGCCAGCCAGTCCCTCACGCAGGCTGTCGGCCTTGTCCATCGGCGCCAGCAACAGACGGTCGACGGGAATGCCGCCGAACTGGCGGTCGAAATGATCCAGGCTGCGCTGGATTTCCAGCGTCAGGCGCTCAAGCACGCTGTCCAGGCCTTCGCTTTCAGGCATCACGCCCAGCGTACGCGCCATGCACAACTCGCCGTCCAGCGTCAGCGTCAGCAGGCCGCCGGATTCGATGAAGGAGAAGATCGCCAGCGCACGCCCCGGTTTTTCCAGCCGCGTGGCCACGTTGCGCTGGGCGGTTTCCATGATGTCGATGATGGAGAGATTCAGTCCGGCATTGGTCGCGAGCACCGCCTCTTCCGCTAGCAGGCTGTTTTTCGCCGCCACCGCGAATATCTGCCGCATATGGCTCACATGCTCCGGATGCGGCACTTCCAGCACGTCCACCGTGCCGTCGTCGGCGTGAAAATCGAGCATGTCCTGAATCTGCCAGCGCACCGCGGACCGGAGTTCTTCCGGAGGCACGTTCGGCGCGTCGAGCACACGCAGCCGGTAATCGGCCGGATTCAGCACCAGGCTGACCGGACCCCGGCCATGCAGTTGGGCCAGCGCCTCGCCCCACTTGTCGCCCTCGACCGGCACCACGCCGGCAGCCAGCAGCTTGGGCACGGGCACCCTGCGGTCGACGCGCGCATACGCAATACGTCCCGGAAGACGCAAATATGCCGTTAACCCCTGCTTGCTCGCTCGACGGAAAAACCGCATGTGCCGGACCTGAAAGTTTTACTGAACTTAAATAAATAAGCCATTGTTGTCAAAGGATTTAGCCTCGCTCAATACATCTCGCGCAGGTAAATCAGGGGTTTGCTGCCGCGATGCAGGCCGAAACTGGCCCGCGCAACGGGATCCTTGTCGTACGAACCTGTGCTCCCGAGCCCTTGCAGCCAGGTTTGCGAAGCCGCGCCCAACTGTACGGTGAGGTCGACGCTGCCGGTGTTGCCCGCGCCCGGCGCGGACAAGCGCAGATTGCCGCGGCCGGCGCTGAAGCGGCCGGACAGCGTGACCGACGTTTCGGGACTGTTGAGATAGCGCTGCCAGTTGGAAAGCGACACATTGGCAGCGGCAAGCTGGGTGCAAAAATCCGCCGAGTTGAGGGCAAATCCGCTGCCATTCCAGTAGCGGGTCTCGATCGGCACCGGCAAGCCGAGCAGTTCCGAGCCATGGGCATTCGTCAGGATCAGTTGACCAAAGCGGATTTGATTACCGGCGTCGAAGGCGATGTTCGCGAACAGCGCAGGCGTGAGGGTGTCGACAGTGCCGTTGCCGGATACGCTCGCCTCGGCGATGTCCTGAATGCTCATCGTCAGGCTGATGTCCGCAATGAAGGGCATGACCGGGACAGTGCGCACAAACGCAATTTCATCGGCCGCATTGGCAATCAGGGTGCCCATCCCGCCACCGCTCGCCGTGACGGTCGGCGCGCCCAGCAAGCCGATATCCAGATTGCCGGTGACGGGAGTGTGGCTTTGCACGGTTCCGGCGGGCATGAGCTTCCACAGTGCGCCCGCATAGTTGAGCGTGGTGGCACCCGCGGCATTCTTCGCCGTGATCGTGGCCTGCGGCAGCGTAAGGTAGCCGAAGGGCTGACCGACATAGGTGAACGAGCGCGTGGCGCAGGTAAGATCGTTGAAGGTCTTGAAAACAGGCGTGCTGGCCGTCGTCAGCTCGAAATGGTCGGGAACGAAGCGGCCGACGTTGACGACAGCCGATTCGATCGTCCTTTCAGCTGCGGTGGAGCCGTCGGCCGCATCCACCGCCGCAAAGCTGGCGTCCACCAGCTTCATGGCGAAGGCGCCGACTTCGGAATAGCTGGCGCCGTTGGTCGTCACCGTTCCGGAGGCGGCCGACCAGGCGCCGTTCGCGAGCGCGCCTGGCGTGCAGCCCGTGGCCGGCAGCACACACGCCGTCAGGCTGGCCACGGGCGTGCCGGTGTAGTTCGAGGTGGCCGCGCCGGATGCGTTGTTTGCCGTCGTCGCAATGCTGAAAGGCCGGCCGGCCTTGTGCACATTGCCGCCGTTCGCCGCGACGTTAGCGAGCGTACGGACAGACCCTGCGCTATCGAGGTCCGCATCGCTCACCGCCACGCCGCCAAAGCTTGCCGGGCGGATGGCGAAGTTGTCGGTCGAGCAGGCGATAATCGTCGGTGCGCCCGTCGCCGGGTACGTCATGCGAACCCGCGCATTGGGCCAGGCATTGGTTTCGCTGATGCCGGAGAACGTCTTTCGCCCCAGGTCGGCAGCCGAGAAAGTAAGCGCCCCCAGGTTGCGTATCAGGGCATGCGCGCCGCAACTGGCGCCCGCTGAGGCATCGACAAGTTCCAGCTTCACATCGCCGGCAAAGGCGGTTTCGACCGCCGTCCCGCTGCTCTTGAGCGCGACGACTGCAAGGCCGAATGCGCTGGCCGCGACCTTGGTGCGAATCACGCCCGTCACGCTACCTGCAGCCGTTCCGGTTTCGAACGCATTGAAGCCGCTGGGTGCAACTGTCGGTGTTGCGCTGCACGGCCGCGTCTGGCTCATCACGGCACTCAGTTTTGCCGCGTTCAATACGCCGCTGAATACGCTGACTTCGTCCAGAGTGCCGCTGAACTTGAAACTCGAACTATTTTCCGCAGACGCATTGTTTTCGCCGCCAATCGAAGCGGCTCCATTATCCGTTCCCCAGGTACCGGCATAGGTTTGCGTGACGAAGGCAAGCTGCGTACCTGCCTGATTGTAGACATAGATGCTTTTGGTCTTGGCCACGATATCTGCCACCGCCGCGACGAAATACCAGGTGTTGTTCTGGATGACATTGTTCGTATCCAGGATGATCGGGGCGACCGCCCGCGTGTAGAAACGCAGCCGGCCGGCTCCGCCATCGCCCAGGCTGAGGCCATAGCCGCCGGTATTGCTCTGGTCGTCAATGAAAATCCGCTGCCCGCCCTTGGCATTGTTGGTCGTGCGTATCCACGCGGTGATCGTGAAATCGGTGGTGAGATTGGGAAACGAAGCCGGCACCGCAAGGTAATCGTTGCTGCCGTCGAACATGCCGTAGCCGCAGGTGCCGGGGTTGCCCGAAATCGCCGGCGCCGTGCCACCGATGGCTGTGCCGTTGACCGCAGTGGCGTGATGACCGCGGCCCGAGCTGTCCACCACTTCGCCCCCCGCCCCCGCCCAGGTCGACTCGTCCATCCGGTAGTTGGCGAGGGTGGACGGCTGCAGGGCAATCAGATGGCCGATGCCGTCCGCCGAATCGCTCGCCAATGCTGTCCGCACACCGGTGGCGGCAGTTCCCACATAAGCCTCGTCAGCCAGTTCGATGGTGATCCCGTTCTTGCCGCCCTTGGTGTTGGTGTCCTGCCGCTCCGCCATAGCCGCTGGCGGGGCAAATCCGGCATTGCCATCGGCCAGGGCATACAAGCCGACCACCTGCGTCCCGGCCACGCCGGGCGTGATTGAACCGGCTGCCACATTGGCGCTGCCGCCGTTCGTCTGAGCGGAAAAGACATTGACGGGCACGATCGGGTCGACATCACGGTAAGCGGACATAGTGCCCGCAGCACGATCGGATGACGAAAAGACCCAGGTCGGGTTGGCCGGATTGCTTGCGCCTGCCCGCTTCCAGTACACCGCCTGGGTCAGGGCGCTGCCATGGTTGGTGCGGTTGATCAGGGTCCAGCCCGCCGGGACTGTCGGTATCGTCATATTGCCCCGGACTGCGATCTGCGCAATCAGGACATCATCGGCAGCAATGCCTGCTGGATAAGCGAGTACCAATGAGCCGGAAGTACCCGAGGGTGCGACCGAGGTCGAGCCAACCAGCGAAATGGCGGACCAGGCCGGATGGGCGAATGCCAGGAGCAGCAGCACACTCACACTCCAGCGCAGCAACTTTCCAAGCTGGCCGACCCCATTCAGGTGCCTGTTCATCATCATTTCGAGAAGCTCGCCTGAATCTGCCGTTGGACAAAATCCACCTCGTCAGCCACGCCTGATGTCGCGGTCGAAGTGATCTGATAGATCGCCACCGTATCGGCCCCATCGGTCTCCACGGTGCGGGTGCAACTGACACTCACCGCAAAGCCGGCAAGCGTTCCTGTCAGCACCAGCGCGGTGGGGGAAGCCGGACACGGCGCCGGGCTCGGTTGCAGGGCTTGCGGATCGATCGTCTGCCACGCCGCCCATTCGATGCCGGCGCGTGCCGCCTGGTAGGCACGACTGCCCTGAATGTCCAGTGCGCTGCTGAGTTGACTGGTGCGCGACAGCGACACCATGTAGGTCGCCAGCGCGGCCAGCACGACCAGCAGGAAGATCGCGGTCGGCAGGACGAAACCGGACTCGGCGCGCGGCATGCGATTCATGGCTGGTTGCTCACCGGCGTGGTGGCATACAGGTTCACGGTTTCGCCGGCCTGGCTCAGATTCAGCGTCATGCTGACCAGACCGCCACGCTCGGTCACACCGGGCTGGTAGCCGAAACTGCAGGCGCTGACGCGGGTGGCCAGCAGCGCCTGCGGGGTGGCGGCGGCAAAACCGGTCGGCTGGGCGGCGGCGATGGCATAGCCCCAGTAGCGCGTGAGCGTGCCGGCCCCCGGATCGCAGACATAGCTCACCGGGCCTTCGACGACCTGGAAGCGGTTGCCGGGTGAGGCCAGGGGAAACTGCTTGGCGGCAATGGCGATGTTGGTCACGCTGCCGGCCACACCGATATAGGAGGCGAGCGTATTGCCCGCCACCGCCCAGGCGTCGGCGCCCGGAATGCCGAGGTTGTACACCGCGATGCTATCGCCAGCCTGCATGGCGATAGCCGGCCCCAGCACATCGAAGCTGGTGTCGGCCGCCGTGAAATCGAGAATGTCGCCGCCGCCCTGTGCGCGATAGCGACCGCCGCTGCGGGTGGCGAGAAATTCCAGATACACCACGCTACCCACCGAGGTGACGCGCACGCTGTTGGGCAGCGCCAGCCGGATGTCGCGTCCCATGCGGCGCAGCGCGGTGTCGGC
Organism: Thiobacillus sp.; assembly: GCA_019459705.1. GTDB lineage: Bacteria > Pseudomonadota > Gammaproteobacteria > Burkholderiales > Thiobacillaceae > Thiobacillus. Next base: position 10,685 of record JAIBFE010000314.1, read on the forward strand.
CGTGTCGGCCAGCCGCACGCGGCGGTCCTGGGCCACGTAGCTTTCCAGCGGCGCGCGCAGGAACACCGCCACCATCGACCCGACGATGGCGGTGATCGCGATGACGATGATCATCTCGATCAGGGTGAAGCCGGCATGGTCAGAAGTTGGGCGCATAACGCGTGCGGTAGCCGGAGAGGCTGACGCCCTGGTTGCCGGGGGCGGTGACGGTGACGGTCACGAGCAGGGTTTCGCCCGCGGGGATGCCGTTGAAGGCACCGGCCGGCTGCACCTGGACCGCCGCCGTATAGCCGGCCAGCCCGGTCACGGCAGTGCCGCCGAGGTCGACGATGCCGGCCATCATGGGAAAGCCGTCGTAATCGTTGACGTTGTCGAACGGGGTGAGGTTGGAGTAACGCGTCTCTCCGGCTTCGGGTCCCATGGCGGTTTCAGCCATTGTCGCGCAGCCTGCGGGGCTGCTGGCCGACTCCACGTTGGCATCATCCGGATCGCAATAGGTATAGGGCTTGGCCAGCACTTCCTCGAGCAGCGATTCGGCGATGGCGAGCGCCTGCTTGCGCACCATGGGATCGGCGCTGGAACGCGCGTTCAGGCTGTAGACCGACAGCACGCCGGTCACCGCGATGCCCACCACCACGATGAACACCAGCAGCTCGATCAGGCTGAGGCCGCGTTCGCTAGTCATGGACGTAGCCGGTTTCCTGTTCGACCAGAATCGTGTGCGTGCCGGTGCCGTTGACCTGGATCGCGAGCTGGGCTGCGATGTCCGGAACGCCGCCCGCGCTGAAGCCAAGGACCATCGCCGGGGCAATCGCCACCCCGTTCGGCGTGCTGACCCTGTAGGGCTTTTCCCCGCCCGGCCCGGGCGCCGGGGTAGCGCAGGCCGCGTCATAGCAGAGCGTGGCATCGCCGGCAGTCAGGCGGACGTAGACGTCGGTGCGCTGGGCGATCGCGAGCTTCTGTGCAAAGCGCACCGTGGCGGAAAGCTGGTCGGCAAAACCGCGGGTATCGAAACTGGTACGGCCGATCATGCGCGGCACGGCCACCGCCGCGAGGATGCCGGCGATGACCATGACGAGAATCAGTTCAACCAGGGTGAAGCCGCGTTCAGGCGGCGGGCAACCACGCTTCGGAAAGGGCCTGCTGCATGTCGCTGCTTCGTGCCCCGTCGCGTTGTCGCACGGCATGTGCGTGATTAGCAGCCCGTGGTCACGGCCGCGCTGACCAACGCGGCGCCGCCGGTTGCAGTGGTGGACGGACGGTAGGTGAACTGGCAACTGGCCGGGGTCCGTGCGCCGGTAACGCCGATCGTCAGCACCGAAGCAATCGCGGTGCCGCCGCCGGAGACGGTATAGCCTTCCGAGGCGAGGGCCGTGTTGGCTTGCGCGATGGTCGTGCCGGCGGGCAGGAAGACGGAGGTCAGCCCGGCTGCGTTGATGATGCCGCGGGCATCGGAAGTGGGATAGCCGTTGATGATGTTGATCAGGCCGTTTTCGGTACAGACCGTGCCTGCGGCGGTGACGGCGTTGGTCGCGTTGGTGGCGGCACCTGCGCAACCGCCCGTATCGGCCACGCCGCCGCGAACCAGCACCACACCATGGACCATCGCCGACGCCGCCTGCACCGCACCGCGCGCCGCATTCAGCTTGGCAGCACGCGCATCGCCCTGGATGTTGGTGAAACGCGGCAACGCCACTGCGGCGAGAATGCCGAGGATGACGATGACGACGATGAGTTCGATCATGGTGAAGCCGTGCTGCCCGGTTTTGATGCCCTTCAGGGTATTCATTATGTTCTCCTGCCTGTTTGAATGAGGTTTGCATGCAAGCGCCGCCAGGCATGGCGGCCCACTGAATCTACTTCGGCACGTTTCATGCAAACTTGAATTAAAAGTGAAATCAGGATTGGGAAATCACTTGATGGCCACGCTGGCCAGATCCCACATCGGCAGGAACACGCCAAGCGCCAGCACCAGGACGATGCCGCCCATGGCGACGATGATCAGCGGCTCGACGCGAGCGGCCAGGGTCTTGATTTCGTAGTCCACCTCGCGCTCGTACATGCCGGCGACTTCCTGCATGAGTTCGTCGATGCTGCCGGTTTCCTCGCCGACGGCGATCATCTGCAGCACCACGGGGTTGAACACGGCGGCGTTTTGCGCGGTGCGCAGGATCGATTCGCCGCGCTCGATGCCGTTGCGCATCTGCTCGACGCGCGAGGCGATCCAGGCGTTGTCGGTGACTTCGGCCACCACCGAGAGCGCCTGCGCCGCGGGGATGCCGCTTTTCAGGGACAGCGCCAGCGTGCGCGCGAAACGGGCCAGCGTGCTGCGCAGCACGATCGAGCCGGTGAGCGGGATCCTGAGCTTGAAGCGGTCCCATACCAGGCGTCCGCCGGGGGAGGCGCGCCACATGCGGAACCCGATCCCCGCCAGCACCACGCCGGCCAGCATGAGCCAGCCGTACGCGATGGTCAGACGCGAGGTTTCGATGAGAATCCGCGTCATCAGCGGCAGTTCGGCCCCAAGGCCGGCATAGACCTTGGCGAAGGCCGGGATCACGAACACATTGATGACGGCGACCGCGACCACCATGGCGATGAGGACGAACGTCGGATACCGCAGGGCCTCCTTGATGCGGGCGCGGGTCTCGCGCTCGAATTCCAGGTGTTCGAACATCCGCAGGAAAATCTCGTCCAGGCGGCCGGTCGCCTCGCCGACCCGCACCATCGCAACATAGAACGGCGAAAAGGCCTCGGGATGCTGGCGCATCGCCGTCGACAGGTCGCGCCCGGCTTCGAGCGACTCCTTGAGGGACGCGATCACCCGGGCAAACGCGGCATTGGTCGTCGACTCGATGAGGCCGGTCAGCGAGCGCAGAATGGGCACACCGGACCGCATCAGGGTATAGAGCTGGCGCGAGAACAACTGCACGTCGATGGCCTGGACGCCGGGCTCGAAAAGGCCCGGGCCTTTCGGCTTCGCGCCGCGGCGCTCGGCCTGCCCGGTTTCCTGGATGGTGACGGGCGAAATGCCGTTTTTCAGCAGGCTGCCCGCACAGGCGGCCGCATTGTCCGCCTCGAGGAAGCCCTGGGTCTTGTCGCCGCCGCGGGTGCGGCCGGTATAGGCAAAGCGCATCCTCAGTCGACCTCGTCCTGGGTGCTTGCACGCATCGCCTCGGCCAGCGAGGTGACACCTGCCCGCGCCAGCGCAATTGCCTGATCGCGCAAGGTGTGGCCGGCCATGGCCGTCCGTGCGGCAACGACGAATTCGGCTGGGTTCTTGCGGGCCAGGCTTTCCGCCAACGCCGTATTGATTTCGAGCAGTTCATGGACGGCGCGCCGTCCGGAATAGCCGGTGCCGTGGCAGCGGTCGCAGCCCGCCCCCGCAACGTAGCCGTCCTCCGTACTGGAATCCGTATGGGCCCGTCCGAGCCAGACTCGTTCCTGCGGGGTCAGGGCATGCGGCGCCTTGCAATGGCTGCACACCTTGCGCAGAAGCCGCTGCGCCAGCACGCCGTGCACCGAGGTTGCCACCATGAATGCGGGAACGCCCATGTCGAGCAGGCGCACCGGGGTGGACGCCGCGTCGTTGGTGTGCAGGGTGGACAGCACCAGGTGGCCGGTCATGGCCGCCCTGAGCGCGACTTGCGCGGTGTCCGCATCGCGCATCTCGCCGACCAGGATGACGTCCGGGTCCTGGCGCAGGATGGCGCGCAGCACGCGGGCAAAGCTGAGGTCGATCTTTTCGTTGGCCTGCACCTGATTGACGCCGGGCAGCCGGTATTCGACCGGGTCTTCGACCGTGATGATCTTGGTGCCGGGGTCGTTGAGCTCGCCGAGCGCGGCATAGAGGGTGGTGGTCTTGCCGCTGCCGGTGGGGCCGGTCACCAGCACCAGGCCGTTGGGACGATGCAGGATGGCACGGAAGCGTTCGAGCATATCCGGCGGCATCCCCAGATTGTCGAGGGTGATGAGATTGTCGCCCTGGCTCAGCAGCCGCATCACCACCGACTCGCCGTATTGCGTGGGCATGGTGGACAAGCGCACGTCGACGGTGCGGCCGCGCACCTTGACCGCGAAGCGGCCGTCCTGCGGCAGGCGCTTTTCCGAGATGTCCAGTCCCGACACGATCTTCAGGCGCAAGGCCAGCGCCGGCGCGATCTTGAGATCGGCCTGGGTCTGCGGGTGCAGCACGCCATCGATGCGGAAGCGAATGGCCAGGAACTTTTCCTGCGGCTCGATATGCACGTCGGACGCGCCGACCTGCAGCGCATCCTCGAACAGCGTCTGCAGCAGACGCACCACCGGCGCGTCGGCCTGGCCTTCACCCAGCGCCTCCAGGCCGATGATGCTGGCCTCGCTTTCGCCCATGTCGCGCGCGAGTTCCTCGGTCAGGCCATGGATGTCGTCGGTGCGCCGGTAGATGCGGTCGATGGCCGCCAGCAGGTCGCCTTCCGCGACCACGGCAAGCTGGATGTCTTCCCGAATCAGTCGGGCGATTTCATCGTAGGCCACCAGGTCGGTCGGATCGGCCATGCCGACGAAAATGCTGCCGTCCCGCCGCGCCAGCGGAATGGCCCGGAAGCGCCGCGCCTGCGTTTCCGGCAGCAGTTGCAGGATGGTCGACTCAGGGTTGAATTTTCGGAGGTCGACGAAAGGCAGGTTCATTTGCCGTGCCAGCGCCTGGGCGATGTCGTTTTCTCCCGCCAGGCCGCTTTCGACGATGATGCGGCCGAGCCGGCGGCCGCTCTTCTTCTGCGCGGCCAGGGCAATGTCGAGATCGGCGCTGGAGATGACTTTCTGCTCGACGAGCAGGTCGCCCAGGCGAATTTTCTGGCGTGCAGGCTGCGTGGATGCGGGGGGGGCGGCGGACTCGGTCTGCATTTTTATGGGATTGGCTCGAAAGTATGAGCACGTATCGGCCTAATCCGGTCCCGCCTTAAGGAACAAAGGCGCAGGGCATGATAAAGGCCCCCATCTCCCGACACCGGATGCGTTGCCCGAGCCCCCCTCGGGGCCCGGACGGAGCAGATCACCGGGGCTGCTGTTCGATCTTCTCGCCCGGCTGGGTGCCGGGACGCAGCTTGCCCTGATAGATGAAGCCGGCACCGTAGCGGCGACGGCCGTCCGGCGCGGTGACAAGTTCGTTCTCGCTCCAGATCCAGACATGGCCCTCGCGGGTATCGAGGATGAACGCCCGCGGCCCGGGGGTGGTGGGGGGGGGGGGGGCGGGCGGCGGGGGGGGGGGGGGGGGGGGGTGGGGGGGGGGGCGGGGGGGGGGGGGGGGGGGGGGGGGGGGGGGGGGGGGGGCCCGGCCCCCCCCCGCGCCCCCCCCCCGACCGCTCGTCGGCGGAGCTGGTCCATCCGTTGATC
>JAIBFE010000322.1 GCA_019459705.1 Thiobacillus sp.
GTTGGTCCAGTCCATTTCGGAAACGTGCACCAGGCCTTCGATACCTTCCTCAATCTCGACGAATGCGCCGTAGTCGGTCAGGTTCGCGACCTTGCCGAACATGCGGGTGCCCTGCGGGTAGCGGCGTGCGATGCCGACCCACGGATCGTCACCCAGCTGCTTGATGCCGAGCGACACGCGGTTCTTCTCGGTGTCGTAGCGCAGGATCTTGGCTTCCAGTTCCTGGCCGACATGCACCACTTCGGACGGATGCTTGACGCGGCGCCAGGCCATGTCGGTGATGTGCAGCAGGCCGTCGATCCCGCCCAGGTCCACGAACGCGCCGTAGTCGGTGATGTTCTTGACCACGCCCTTGACGATGGAGCCTTCCTTCAGGTTTTCCATCATCGCTTCGCGGTCGGCACCCATGGTCTCTTCCAGCACGGCACGGCGCGACACAACCACGTTGTTGCGCTTGCGGTCGAGCTTGATGACCTTGAATTCCATTTCCTTGTATTCGAAGGGGGTGGTGTCCTTGACCGGACGCATGTCCACCAGCGAGCCCGGCAGGAAGGCGCGCAGACCGCCCACCAGAACCGTCAGACCGCCCTTGACCTTGCCCTGCACCATGCCGGTGACGATGCGGCCTTCGTTCATCGCCGCTTCCAGATCCAGCCATGCGGCCAGTTTCTTGGCGCGCTCGCGCGACAGCTTGGTCGCGCCGAAACCGTCTTCGATCGATTCGATGGCGACCGACACGAAATCGCCGATATTGGCTTCGATTTCACCCAGGTCGTTCTTGAATTCTTCAAGGGGAATCAGGCTCTCGGACTTGAGGCCGGCATTCACCGTCACGAAGTTGTGGTCGATGCCGATGATTTCGGCGGTGATGACTTCACCCTGGCGCATTTCCTGGTGTTCGAGGGATTCCTCGAACAGGGCGGCAAAGCTTTCCATGGATTCGGGGACGGAGGCAGCGGTAGCAGTAGACATTATAACCTTCAGTCCGTCGGTGATGACGGGGTTATTTTCACATCGCCAGCCTGCGGGCGCAGGACTGACACGTGACATTAATTACCTTGTTTGC
>JAIBFE010000330.1 GCA_019459705.1 Thiobacillus sp.
CCGCCGAGGTCGGAGATGACGCCGGTGAAGCCGGGCGTCTTGTCGCGGCTGGCTTCGATGTCCTTGTTGACCGAATATTCACTGCGGCGCTGTATGATGCGGCCCTCGTGCTGGGTGGTCGGGCAGAAGGTGCAGCCGCCGAAGCAGCCCCGCAAGATGATGACCGAGAACCGGATCAACTCCCACCCCCCCAACATCGCGTCGCCCAAGCTAGCGTCCGGCGCGCGCGCGTAGGGCAGGTCGTACACCGCGTCCATCTCCGGCGTAGTGAGCGGAATCGGCGGCGGATTCAGCCAGACGTCGCGTTCGCCGTGCGCCTGCCGCAGGGCGCGGGCGTTGCCGGGGTTGGATTCGAGGTGGAACACGCGCGAGGCATGCGCGTACAGCGTCGGGTTGTTCTTCACCTGGTCGTAATCGGGCAGGCGGATCACGGTATGCGCGCGCACGTCCTGCTTCGCTGCGAGGCGCTCGGCTTTGGGCACGATGCGCACCGGTGCGGTGCCTTCCGGCGTCTGCGCGGTAGGGCCACTCGGCGTCATGGCGTAGGGATCGACGTGCGCGTCGATGGCGCCGGGCGTGTCGAGCTCGGTCGACAGGACCTCGATCCAGTTTTCTTCGGGCTTCCAGTCGTGCGGCACCATGAAGCCGGTGCCGCGCACGTCGCGGATGTCGCCGATCTTTTCGCCCTTGGCGAGCCGATAGGTGATCTCCAGCAGCGCGCGCTCGGCGTTGCCGAAAATCAGCAGGTCGGCCTTGGAGTCCGGCAGCACCGAGCGGCGCACGGTGTCCGACCAGTAGTCGTAGTGCGCGATGCGGCGCAAGGACGCCTCGATCGAGCCGATGATCACCGGCGTGCCGGGGAAGGCTTCGCGGCAGCGCTGCGCGTACACCGTGACCGCGCGGTCGGGGCGCTTGTTCGGCTCGGCGTTCGGCGTGTAGGCATCGTCGGAGCGGATCTTGCGGTCCGACGTGTAGCGGTTGACCATCGAGTCCATGTTGCCCGCGGTGACGCCGAAATACAGCGTCGGCTGGCCCAGCGCGCGGAAGGCGTCGGCCGAGTGCCAGTCGGGCTGGCTGATGATGCCGACGCGGTAGCCCTGCGCTTCCAGCAGCCGTCCCACCAGCGCCATGCCGAAGCTGGGATGGTCGATGTAGGCATCCCCCGTCACCAGGATGATGTCGCACGCATCCCAGCCGAGCGCGGCCATTTCGGCGCGCGACATCGGCAGGAACGGGGCGGTGCCGAAACGCGCCGCCCAGTGCTTGCGGTGGGAGAACAGGGGCTGGGTCATGACAGGCATTTATCCGCGAAGGTCGCGAAGTGGCGCGAAGGAAAACCCTGAAGAATTTCTTCGCGTGCCTTCGCGGATAAAAAAGGGTTTAGTTGACGCCCAGCAGTTCCACTTCGAACACCAGCGTGGCGTTCGGTGGGATCACGCCGCCGGCGCCGCGGGCGCCGTAGCCCAGCTCGGGCGGAATGGTCAGCTTGCGCTTGCCGCCGATCTGCATGCCGGCCACGCCCTGGTCCCAGCCGGGGATGACCTGGCCTGCGCCAAGGCGGAATTCGAACGGGTCGTTGCGGTCGAGGCTGGAGTCGAATTTCTTGCCGTCGGTGAGCCAGCCGGTGTAGTGCACCGTCACATACTGGCCTGCGCTGGCGGTGTCGCCGCTGCCGGCAACGAGGTCTTCGATGATGAGTTCGCTCATGGTTTCAGTTCCTGGAATTTGGGTTGTGATGACGCGCGTGAGACAGGCAATGCGCGAAGTCGTTCATTTTCTCACGTTTCCGGTCCTGGGCCGAGCCCGCGGCTTGACCCGCCTCAACGCCACTCGGCCGGCAGGTAATTGGCGTCGGGGTCGACCTCGACGGGGATTTCGGTGGCGCTGCTGGCGTCGGCCGGGGCGTCGCGCAGCACCACCTGCGGGAACGTCAGCACCACGGCGACCATGAAGAGCTGGATGACGAGGAAGGGAATCGCGCCCCAGTAAATGTCGGCGGTGCGGATGCTCTTCGGCGCGACGCTCTTCAGGTAGAACAGAGCAAAGCCGAAGGGCGGGTGCATGAAGGCGGTCTGCATGTTGACCGCGAGCATGACGCCGAACCAGATCGGGTCGATGCCGAGCTTGTAGGCGATGGGTCCCACCAGCGGCACGACGATGAAGGCGATCTCGAAAAAGTCGAGGAAGAACGCCAGCGTGAACACCATCAGGTTGACCACGATGAGGAAGCCGAGCACGCCGCCGGGCAGCTGGTTGAACAGGTGCTCGACCCAGACGTCGCCGTCCAGCCCGCGGAACACCAGGGTGAAGATGGTCGAGCCGATCAGGATGAAGATGACGAAGGTGGTGAGCTTGGTGGTGCTGTCCATCGCCTGGGTCAGCTGCAGGCGGCTCAGGCGCCCGCGCGCCAGCGCCAGCAGCAGCGCGCCCGCCGCACCCATTGCGCCGCCCTCGGTGGGCGTGGCGACGCCGATGAAGATGGTGCCGAGCACCAGGAAGATCAGCACCAGCGGCGGCAGCAGGGTGGTGAAGACGCGCAGCAGCAGCGCGGAGCCGTGCAGTGTGCGCGCGCTGGCCGGCATGGCAGGCGCGGCGTCCGGCTTGAGCAGCGTCAGGCCGAACACATAGAGCAGATACAGCCCGACCAGCGCCAGTCCCGGGACGAGCGCGCCCTTGTACATGTCGCCGACCGAGGCGCCGAGCTGGTCGGCCAGCA
>JAIBFE010000353.1 GCA_019459705.1 Thiobacillus sp.
CAGCGCCACGCCGGGCAGATTAATTTCCAGATCGAGGGTGAGCGACAAGGCCAGCCGTGCGCGATGCAGGGACGTGCGGCGGTCGCGGTTGTTCGTCGCGCCGCATTGCCGAACTGTTCCAGCGCAAACCCCGCCTTTTCCTGGTCGACTGCGATTTGTCGTTGTCCCCGGGCGACCGTGTCGTAGTCGGCATCGCTCGCGGCAGCGTGCTCAAGAGCGCCTGGCGTGTCTATGGCCTGCCTTTGGCATTGATGCTGACGGGTGCTCTGCTGGCACAGGCCATTCAGCCGGGCGACGGAGCGGCCGTCGCGGGCATGCTGCTCGGCGGCGGCGTGGGTTGGCTGGCCGCACGCGGCGGACGTTCAGAGCGGCCGGTTGTGCTGAGACGTGAAGACGTCAATCTGTTTCACATGAGGAAAGGATGATCATGATGAGAATGGCTTTGGCCGCGATGGCGCTGGTTTTTTCCCTGTCAGCGCCGGCGTCGGCAAGGGATGTGGTGGATGTGGCCGACCTGGTCGAAACGCATGGACCGGCGGTAGTCAATATCAGCACCACCAAACTGGTGAAGCGCAATGCCGAAGGCTTTCCCTTCCCGATCCCGAACGACGAGGACATGCAGGAATTCTTCCGCCGTTTCTTTCCGCCGGGTGGGCAGGGTGGCAACGGGCCGACACAGGAAATCCCCGCACGCGGCGCCGGCTCCGGCTTCATCGTCAGCCCTGATGGCTACATCCTGACCAATGCTCATGTGGTGCGTGACGCCGACGAGGTCGAAGTCAAGCTTATCGACAAGCGCAAGTTCATCGCCAAGGTCATTGGCGCCGACAGCCGCACCGATGTTGCCGTACTGAAAATTACTGCCAGCAATCTGCCAGCGGTCAAGCTGGGCGATCCGACCAAGCTGCGCGTCGGCGAAGCGGTGGCGGCAATCGGTTCGCCGTTCGGTTTCGAAAACTCGGTCACCGCCGGCATTGTCTCGGCCAAGGGCCGCTCGCTGCCGTCGGAAAGCTATGTGCCCTACATTCAGACCGATGTGCCGATCAACCCCGGCAATTCGGGTGGACCGCTGTTCAACATGAAGGGTGAAGTGGTCGGCATCAACTCACAGATTTACAGCCGCAGCGGCGGCTATCAGGGCGTGTCCTTCGCAATTCCGATCGATGTGGCGATGGAAGTCGTGGGCCAGCTCAAGGCGGGCGGCAAGGTATCGCGCGGCTGGCTGGGGGTGGTGATCCAGGAGGTGACGGCCGATCTCGCGGAATCGTTCGGCATGGATCGACCGCGCGGTGCCCTGATCGCACAGGTGCAGGAAGACGGCCCGGCGGCCAAGGCGGGCCTGCAGGCGTCGGATGTGATTCTCATGTTCGGTGGCAAGCCGGTGGAAAACTCGGGCGACCTGCCGCGCATGGTTGGCATGGCCAAGCCGGGGGCGAAGATTCCGCTGCAGGTGTGGCGCCGCGGCAAGGCACAGGCTATCCAGGTGGTGCTGGGCGAGTTGCCGGGCGAGGCGCAACTCGCCGGCAAGTCCGGCAAGACTTATTCGCGGGGTGGTCTGGCCCTGTCCGAACTGACGGCCGACCAGCGCCGCGAACTGAAGATCGACTACGGCCTGCTGGTGGAAGAGGTCGCTGGCGACGCCGCACGCGCGGGCATCCGTGTCGGCGATGTGATCCTCGCGGTGAACAACGGCAAAGTGGCCACGGTCGACGCCTTCCGCAAGGCGATGGCGGCGGTTCCCAAGGGCAAGAGCGCTGCCATCCTGGTGCGACGCGGCGAGGGCTCCCTGTATATCCCGCTGAAAATTTCGGGTGAGTAGAACGCTCACGCTCTACACCCGGGCTGGCTGCCCGCTGTGCGAAGACATGGCCGGGGAAGTGGATGCCCTGATCGCAGCCACCGGGCATGCTCTGGCACCGGTGGATGTGGATGCCGACCCGGCGCTCAAGGCTCGTTTCGGCTGGGACGTGCCGCTGCTGTTCGACGGTGATACCGAGATTTGTCGTCACCAGCTGAATCTGCCCGCGTTTAGGGACTGGCTGCGCCTCAACCCCTAAAATCCGTTAAAATTCGGCTAGTTATCTCCTCTTTTCCCGGGCACGAAAACGTGCCCGTTTTGCTGTGTCCCAGAATCTGATCCGCAATTTTTCCATCATCGCCCATATCGATCACGGCAAGTCCACGCTGGCCGACCGCCTGATCCAGTTTTGCGGTGGGCTGTCGGAGCGCGAGATGGAGGCGCAGGTGCTCGATTCGATGGACCTGGAGAAGGAGCGCGGCATCACCATCAAGGCGCAGACCGCCGCGCTCACCTACAAGGCGCAGGACGGCCAGATCTACCGCCTGAACCTGATCGACACCCCCGGCCACGTCGACTTTTCCTACGAGGTCAGCCGTTCGCTGTCCGCCTGCGAAGGCGCGCTGTTGGTGGTCGATGCCTCGCAGGGGGTGGAAGCGCAGACGGTGGCCAACTGCTACACCGCGATCGACCTCGGCGTCGAGGTGATCCCGGTGCTGAACAAGATCGACCTGCCCGCCGCCGATCCCGACAGGGTCGCGGAGGAAATCGAGGACATCGTCGGCCTGGATGCGAGCGATGCGGTGCGTGCCTCGGCCAAGTCCGGCATCGGCATTCCCGAAATTCTCGAAGTGGTAGTGAAGCAGGTGCCGCCGCCGCGCGGCAACGAGGATGCGCCGCTGAAGGCGCTGAACATAGACACCTGCTACGACAACTACGTGGGAGTGGTGATGGTGGTGAGGGTCGTCGACGGCGTGCTGAAGCACCAGGACTAGATCCGC
>JAIBFE010000373.1 GCA_019459705.1 Thiobacillus sp.
TTTGGGGGGGTGGGGGGGCGGCGCGGGGGGGGGGCGGGCCCCCGTCGCCGAGACCGCACGCCTGTGGCTGGTTCGCTGCGCCACCCGCCGCGCCATGCTAATCGATGACGCCTGCACCGAATATGCCGAGCTGGCACGCATCGCGCCAAACCAGGCCGATCAGGCCTATTACCGCTTCCTCACCCTGCGCTGGGATGGTCTGGATATCGCCCTGCTCCCCAGCCAGCACCGCGATCTGGTGCAAGCGCCCGCCGACAAACGGCACGAGGCAGCGGGCCGGATTGCCGATCCTTTGGCGCGCCTGCTCGATGCCAGCCTGCTGGTGATGCGCAAGGAAGCCAATGCGGCCACTCTGGAACTGGCCACGGAAACCGCCTCGGAACGAGGCTGGCGGCAGCCGCTGCTGACTTATTTGAAGCTGCAGCAGAATCAGGCTGTCGAGCAAGGCCATGCCGAAGAGGCGGAACGCCTCGCGCAACGCATTCAACTGGTGGAACAGAATCTCCTTCCTTCCCATAAATAAATGGGCAGGCTTGCCGATGTATCCGATAACCAAGCTTATCCATACACTCGGGGAGACTCATGAACACTCTATTTGCCTGGCTGCACGCGCCCTGGCCCTGGTATGTCTCGGGCCCGCTGATCGGCCTGATGGTGCCGCTCATGTTGTGGATCGGAAATCGCTCGTTCGGCATTTCGAATAACCTGCGCCACATGTGCGCGATCGCGCAACCCAAGTCTGTCGGCGTCGATTTCTTTCACTACAACTGGCGCGAGCACAACTGGAGCCTGGTATTCGCGGCGGGCGCCGTGCTTGGCGGCTTCTTCGCCGGCATTGTGTTCGCCAATCCGCAGCCCGTCGAACTCTCGGTCGCAGCACTAACCATGTTTTCCTACTGGAACGTTCCCATCGGCGGCGGCTTCTTGCCCCCCGTGCTGTTCGATTTCACCTGGCTGAGCGTGATCGTCATGTTCGCGGGCGGCGTCATGGTCGGTTTCGGCACCCGCTACGCCGCCGGCTGCACCTCAGGCCATGCCATCACCGGCCTGTCTACCCTGCAGCCACAGTCCCTGTTTGCCGTGCTGGGAATTTTTGCCGGGGGACTGTTCTCCGCCCACTTCATCACGCCGCATCTCTTTTCCCTGTTCTGGTAAACCCTTATGCGCTTTCTCCCCTATCTCCTCGCCGGGACCGCGTTCGGATTTGTCATGATCAAATCCGAAGCCGCCTCCTGGTATCGCATCATGGAAATGTTCTATTTCCAGTCTTTCCATATGTTCGGAATCATGGCGAGCGCCATCGCCACCGGCCTCACCGGTGTGCTGTTGCTCAAGCGCTATGGCCGTCTGCTCACCCTGGATGGCGAATCCATCGTGATTCCGCAGAAGGCGCCGGGACGATACAACTATATTTTTGGCGGCCTGATTTTCGGCCTTGGCTGGGGAATCATCGGACTCTGCCCCGGCCCCATCTTTTCCCTCGTCGGCATGGGTTCGATCGGCGCGCTGGCTGCGCTGGCCGGCGCACTGCACGGCACCTGGCTGTACGGCCTGGTAAAAAACCGGCTTCTGCATTGACAAGCCCCCTCCGCATGATTACCGTGCAGCCTCGGAGAGTTTGTTTCTTCGTATAAAAACAAGTTGGAACTCAAGTCAGGCTGTAACCCGAATAGTTAAAAGGAGGAGGTACCCATGAAATACGCTTCAATCGCACTGGCTGCGCTGGCAGCATTCGCAACCGCTTCACATGCCGCACCCATGATGTCCGCCGAGTGGACCGCCCAGGCTTGCGATGCCTGGAACAAGGACACCACCCTGACCGGCGGTCTGGCTGGAAAATGGATCGATAACAACAAGGATCGCGGCTACAAGATCATTCACCTCTATCGCACCGACTGCGGCGAAGCCACCATGAGCGAAATGAAGATCATGGCCAAGGATGGCAAGGCCATGTGTGTCTATGGCGGCGCCGTGCAGAACCCCAAGATGGACTACGCGGTTGATTACACGATGCATGCCACCACCGAACGCTGGAACGAAATGGGCGCTGGCGAGTACGGTCCGATGAAGGCGATGATGTTCGGCCGTCTCAAGTTCGCCGGCCCGAAAGTGGAAGCCATGAGCGTGATGGGCCCGTTCGAAGCCTTTCTGCGCCTACCGGGCAAAATTCCCGGCGACAAGGCCTGCCCCGCCAAGTAAGCACAATCGCAGCACAAAAAAAGCCGGGAGATATCCCGGCTTTTTTTACATCAGTTGAGCATTTCCGTTTCCGGGGCCCGTTGCGGCTTCAATGAACCGTTCCTGTTTTGACATCGAGCGGACGTCCGTTGCGGATTTCCTCCGGAGTGGCCTCGCGAATGTCCATCACATTCACCAGACAGGTTACGCTCTGCCCGGCCAGCGAGGGGTTGCCGTCCAGCGTAAGCTTGCCGTCCTCGATCGAGGTCACGTAGAAAACCTTGGTTTCGCCCGACTCGTTCTCGAACATGACTTCAGCCCCGACACGCCGGAATTCCGGCGGCACGTTCTCGATGTCGTCGACAAACACCAGGCTCTCGTCGCGGAGCCCATAACCTTCTTCCGGTGCCAGCGTGATTTCGATTCGGTCACCCACCCTGCGTCCCGCCACGGCCGACTCGATCGCCGGCAGAATGCCGCTGTTGGCGCCCTGCACATAGCCGACCGGAATATCATGCTGCTCGACAATCATGCCGCGCGCGTCAAGTATGGAATAGGTAATGTATACGAGTGTGTTCTGTGTCACGGTGACCATGCTGTCTCATCCTGAACCGTCGAAAAGGCACTGCGCCACCACCTTGCCGGCATCGGCGCGCCCTGCTTATGATACCTTCGAAGTCTGCCCCACACATCGCCCGCCCATGAAACCGCTTAAACACCTGCCCGCCTGGAAGTCACTGGAACAGCACTTCAAGGCCATGCGCAGTTTCGACATGCGCGCCGCGTTCCGAGAAGATGCCCAGCGCTACGAACGCCTGTCGCTGCGTTGCGGCAACCTGTTGCTCGACTACTCGAAAAATCGCGTCACGGCCGGGACGATGCAGAACCTGATTCAGCTGGCCCGCGAGTCCGATCTGGAAGCAATGCGCAACGCCATGTGCAGCGGCGAGCGCATCAACTTTACCGAGCAGCGCGCGGTGCTCCACACCGCCCTGCGCGCACCGGTGCGCCCGCCGCTGATGGTGGAAGGCGTGGATGTCGAGCGCGAGGTTGCCAAGGTGCTCGGCCGCATGCAGCGCTTCGTCGAATCGATCCACAACGGCAGCTGGCGCGGCCATACCGGCAAGCCGATCCGCAACGTGGTGAACATTGGCATCGGCGGCTCCGATCTGGGTCCCGCCATGGTGTGTGCAGCGCTCGATCACTACGCAGTGGAAAGCGTGCGGGTGCACTTCGTCTCCAACCTGGACCCGGCGCACCTGGCCAGCACGCTCGCGCATCTCGACCCCGAAACCACGCTGTTCATCGTCGCCTCGAAAACCTTCACCACGCTGGAAACGCTGGCCAATGCCAATTCGGCCAAGGCCTGGCTGCTGGCCGCGCTACGCGCACCGGCTGCAGTTGCGCGACATTTCGTGGCGCTGTCGACCAATGCCGAAGCGGTCGAGGCCTTCGGCATCGACCCGGACAACATGTTCATCTTCTGGGACTGGGTCGGCGGTCGCTATTCGCTGTGGTCGGCGATCGGTCTGTCGATTGCGCTGCAGATCGGCTGGGGCAACTTCCAGGCGCTGCTGGCGGGCGCGCATGCGATGGACATCCATTTCAAGGAAGCGCCGCTGGAGGCCAACATGCCGGTCATCCTCGGCATGCTGGGCATCTGGTATGCCAACTTCTGGGGAACCGACACCTACGGCGTGTTCCCCTACGACCAGCGCCTGCGCCTGCTGGTGCCGTTCCTGCAACAGCTCGACATGGAATCGAACGGCAAGAACGTCAACCGCGCCAACAAGCGGGTCAACTACAACACCGGCCCCATCGTCTGGGGCGCACCCGGCACCAATGGACAGCACGCGTTTTTCGAACTGGTACACCAGGGAACACGGCTGATTCCCACCGATTTCCTGGTAGCCGCGGTCAACCCCACGCCCTTGGCCGACCAGCACGAATGGCTTCTGGCCAACTGCCTGGCGCAGACCGAGGCGCTGCTCAAGGGAAAATCATGTGCGGTAGCCGAAGCCGAACTGATTGCCCAAGGCATGAGCCGCGCTGCCGCCCGCGCGCTGGCGCCGCACAAGGTCTTCCCCGGCAACCGCCCCAGCAACACCCTGCTGTACCAGAAGCTCGACCCGCACACGCTGGGCATGCTGCTGGCCTTGTATGAGCACAAGGTGTTCGTGCAGGGGGTGATCTGGCAGATCAACAGCTTCGACCAGTGGGGAGTCGAGCTTGGCAAGCAACTGGCGCCACCGATCCGCGCCGCGCTGAACTCGGTGCGCGTGATCGGCGAGCACGACGGGTCCACGCTCGGCCTGATTGCAGACATCCGCCGGCGCCGCGGGCTGAATCCGGGTTAATACCTGACGCGCACGCGGTAGCTGAGCGTCGCCTTGCCCTCGGCGGGCACGCTCACCTTCCATTCGGCAGTGCCGGACGCCGCCTTGGTGTGCGGCTGCGATTCGGAGACCATGGTCCAGTCGCCCGGCATCGGTTCGCGTACGGTGACAGTGGCCGCTTCCGGCTTGGCATTTTTCAGCACGATTTCATAGGCCGACTCGAACACGTAGTTGTAGCGGCTGGTGCCGGCCAGCTTCTGGAACGCTGTCTGCTTCCTGTCGGCGGTCAGGTCGAACGCGTCGCCCAGCTTCAGGCGCACGGTTTCGTTCTTCGGTGTATGGTCCATGCGATCCTCACCGACGAACTGCGCATTGCCCTGACTGTCCTTCTTGTACAGGCGGATCACGCCACGCGGCAAGGGAATGCCAAGGCCATCGCCCTTGTTGTCGAATTCGACGAACACGCCAACCTTGATTTTCTGCCCCAGCTCGCCGTGCTGCCCGGAGTAATAATAATTCGCGCCCTCAAGCAGGAATTCCTTTCTCACCGGCACCCGCGTCGCCGACATCAAGGCCACCTGCTTGGTCTGGTTTTCGGCCAGCGTGGTGGGTCGCTGCAGCGTGTAGAGGTGATATTCGAACAGCGATTCCTGCTGCATTTCCGCGGCGTCGGCCACCTTGGCCGCCATCGCCATGGTCGCTCGCGGCAACGGCTGGGCATCGCGCACCCGGTTGAGGTCGCCCGCCACCAGCTGCAGCTTGGCGTTGGGATAGGCCGCACCGCTCTGGTTGGTCAGCGTCACCCAGCCGTTGATATCGAGGTGATCGTCGTTGGCATTCAATTCGGCCACGTAATCGGCGCGCCATGACAAACCGCCGGTCAGGTAGGACAGTTCCAGGTTCTGCAGCCCTGCTGTCGGGTTGATCAGCGAAATGACCAGTGTGGGCTTGTCGCGCAGGGTATCGGGCACTCCGGCAAACGCCAGCCGGCCCGGCACGCCGGTTTCGATGCGATCGACGAATTTCAGCACGATGCCGCCACTGGTCGCCAGCACGGTGGCTGTTTCGCGGGTTTCTGCGCCAGTGGTGGGATGGGTGCGGATGACGCTGACCTCACGCCCGACATATTTCTCAAGCAGTTTTTCCGGTGTCAGCAGGTCAAAATCGAAGTTCTGTTCCTGTAGCCGGAATCCTGCGGGATTCGAGACATTCCGCAGCTGCGCGGTTTCGGGGCGCATCTGCGCCGACACCTCGCGCCATGCCAGCTGATTGATGTCGCGCGCAAGCCTGACCCGCCGCGCGTCCTTCACCAGGGCCAGATTGTCGTTGTAAATGGTGACCGCCACACTATGCTGATCGGATGCCGTGCTGACGGTTTCGTCGCGTGGCGCGGCCCAACTGGCATGAGCGGCCACCACCAGCCCGGCGATCATCGTATTCAACAATTTTTTCTTCATCATGTTGGCGCTCCTCGACGTCTTGCGGAAAACCTGAATGATGACCGAATCACACGAAAAATGGGTTCGCAGCGCTAGAATGGCCGGACAAACCCCGCATTGAACGACATGATTTCAGACGACCCCCACCCATCACGCATCATCGGCGGCGGCATCAACACCGGCGAATCCGCACAGCCCGTGGTGGTGACACAAATGCTTGGCATCGACAATAACGACCCGGTTCGCGAAGAAGCCCTGCGCGCACGCTTTTTGTCGTTTGATCCCCTGTTCGATGCCGCCTCCAATCTGGTTGCACATCAACTGGTCCTGCGCGGCCGCGCCGCGCCCGCCGATGCACCGCCCGAGCTTCGGCAGATGGAAGAAGACATGCTGTTGACCGGCCTCTATTCACTGACGCAGGGCGGTCTGACCGGCACGCTGCCCTTGCTGGTGAAGATCAGCACAGGCGTGCTGTTCAGCGACATCCCGCGGCAACTCAATCATCGCCAGCTGGTCTGGTGCATGGACATCGACAACGAGCAGCATCTTGGACGTGCCCTGGCCCTGCAGGACGCGGGGCTGGCGATCTGCCCCACACTGAACTGGAACAACGCGGTGGTGCAAGAGAGCGCGTCCGCCTGGCGCTACCTCACCTGCCACGCCGACGACACCCCGCCCGCGGTCGACGCAACGCTCGTAGTTGAGGGCGTGCGACACGCGCACACCCAGGCACGCTGGCCCGAGAATGCCTGGTTCAGGGGCAGCTTTTTCTCCGGCGATACCCAGCCCGCCGACATCAGCCACGAACAGGCAATACAGCTCGATTTGCTGGCCATTGCCCTGCGTGAGCCAGTCGAAACGCTCGTACAGTTCTTCCGGCTGAACCCGGACATGGCGCCGCGCATGCTTGCCATCGCCAACTCCCAGGTCGGCGGTTTGAGTCGTCCCGCTGAATCGGCCGCTCATGCCCTGGTCATGCTGGGGCCGCAACGTGCCAGTCGCGTGGCCGCGCTGCTGGCGCTGACCGGCAAGCTGCCTACCGACACCTCGCGCCACTATGCCATCACCGCGCTTACGCGGGCGCTGTTCATGGGCAAAATCACCCGCCTGGGCGCGCCGGCCGAGAGCGCGGCTACCGCATTCGAGATCGGCCTGCTGTCGATTGCCCCGCATGCGCTGTCGCTGCCGGTTGAAGCACTCATCCGCAAGCTGGGATTGTCCGCCACCAGCGCACGCGCACTCAGCGCGCACCCCACGCCCGAAGGGGCGATGCTGCAGCTGGCATATGCCTGTGAAAACAACGACGTCGAAGCCCTCGCCGCGTACGCGCAAAAACTGGAGATTCCGCTGCACCAGATTTCCGTGGCCTATCTGGATGCCCTGATTGCGGCATCGGCACTCGACGCAGCCCTGCACTGACAGCGTAAAATGGCGGTTTTTGCTTGCCGCCCGCTCCATGCACCCCACCCTGGTTTTCGACATTGAAACGATTCCCGACCTCGCCGGGTTTGCCGCAGTCAACGGCATCGACGAGGCCTCGCTGCCCCAGGCCGAGCTCGCCGAAATGGCGCTGCTGGCCCGCCGCCAGAAGACCGGCAGCGACTTCATGCCGCATCACCTGCACCGCATCGTCGCCATTTCCTGTGTACTGCGCAGCGGCGACCAGCTCAAGGTGTGGTCACTCGGTGAGTCCGACAGCAGCGAGGCGGAACTGATCCAGCGCTTTTACGACGGCATCGAACGCTACACCCCGCAGCTCGTTTCATGGAACGGCGGCGGCTTCGACCTGCCAGTGCTGCATTACCGCGCCCTGATCCACGGCGTGGCGGCAGCGCGCTACTGGGACTGGGGCGACGACGACAAGGAATTCAAGTGGAACAACTACCTGGGGCGCTACCACACCCGGCATCTCGATCTGATGGACGTGCTGGCGATGTTCCAGCCGCGTGCCAATGCCCCGCTCGACCAGATGGCCAAGCTATGCGGCTTTCCTGGCAAGTTGGGAATGGACGGCTCCAAGGTGCTGGACGCCTTTCAGCAGGGTGAAATCGACGCCATCCGCAACTACTGCGAAACCGACGTAATGAACACCTGGCTGGTGTATCTGCGCTTCCAGAAAATGCGCGGCACGCTGACCGAATCAGCCTACGCTGCCGAGATCGAACTCGCGCGTAGCATCGTGGCAGCCCACCCCGCGCCGCACTGGCAGGAGTTCCTGGCGGCCTGGGCATGAACCCGGTCGTCGACATTCTTTCCCTCGACCACGAGGGTCACGGCATCGCACGCATCGACGGCAAGGTCACCTTCGTCGATGGCGCGCTGGCCGGCGAGCGCGCGGAAATTTCCGTTTACCGCAAACATGCCAAGTACAACTCGGCCAATGCCGTCACCATTCTGAAGGCCAGCGCGCAGCGCACCGAACCGCGTTGCCGCTACTTCGGCCGCTGCGGCGGCTGCTCGATGCAGCATCTGGAAGCCAGCGCCCAGGTGGCTGCCAAGCAGCGCGTGCTGGAAGACAACCTCGCCCGCATCGGCAAGGTCAAACCCGATGTGATGCTGTCCGCCCTGCATGGGCCCGCCTGGGGCTACCGCACGCGCGCCCGGCTGTCCGCGCGCTGGGTCGACAAAAAAGGCGGCGCGCTGGTCGGCTTCCGCGAAAAACGCTCCAGCTACATCGCCGACATGGCGAGCTGCGAAGTCCTCACCCCGGATGTCTCGGCCCTGATCCAGCCGCTGCGCGAACTGATGGACGTGCTGTCGAACGCCGACCGCATCCCGCAGATCGAGGTGGCGGTCGGCGAGCACGTCACCGTGCTGGTGTTCCGCCTGCTGGAACCCTGGAGCGACGATGATGCCGCCCTGGTTCGAGAGTTTGCCGATCGCCATCATGTGCATATCTGGGAGCAATCCAAAGGCCCCGACACCGTGCGCCCCTTCTGGCCCGACATCGCCCCCGAACTCAGCTACAGCCTGCCAGAATTCGGCCTTGTGATGCCGTTCAGGCCCACCGACTTCACCCAGGTCAACGTCGCCATCAACCGCGCGCTGGTCAGCCGCGCACTGCGGCTGCTGGGCCCGCAAGCCGGCGAACGCATCGCCGACCTGTTCTGCGGACTGGGCAACTTCACCCTGCCCATCGCCCGGAGCGGGGCCGAGGTGGTGGGCATCGAAGGCAGCACCGAACTGGTCGCACGCGCACGCGCGAACGCGCTGCACAACCATCTTGCCAACGCCCGCTTCGCAGTCGACAACCTGTTCGAAATGACGCCGGAGAAATTCGCCGCGCTGGGGCACTTCGACAAGCTGCTGATCGATCCGCTGCGTTCCGGCGCCATCGAAGTCGTAAAATCGCTCCCGGAGTCCGGTGCGCCGCATCGTATCGTCTACGTCTCGTGCGACCCTGCTACCCTGGCGCGCGACGCCGAGGTGCTGGTGCACGTCAAAGGCTACCGGCTCGAAGCGGCAGGCGTGGCCAACATGTTCCCGCACACCGCGCATGTGGAGTCGATTGCCCTGTTTAAGCGCATATCCATTAAAATTCAGCCTTTATCCAGACCCTAACTCCTAGCCCCTAACATGGCACTCATCGTACAAAAATACGGCGGCACCTCGGTCGCCAACGTCGAACGCATCCGCGCAGTGGCGGAACGCGTCGCCAAATTCAAAATGCTCGGTCACCAGGTGGTGGTCGTGCTCTCGGCCATGTCAGGCGAGACCAACCGCTTGATCGCGCTGGCCAAGGGCATCCAGGCGCAACCCGATCCGCGCGAGCTGGACATGCTGGTCTCCACCGGCGAGCAGGTCACCATTGCACTGCTGGCCATGGCCTTGAAAGATCTGGGTCTCAAAGCGAAAAGCTACACCGGTGCACAGGTCCGCATCCTCACCGACAATGCCTTCACCAAGGCACGCATTCTCAGCATCGATGAAGCCAGCATGCGCGCCGATCTGGACTCTGGCCACGTAGTCGTGGTCGCAGGATTCCAGGGCGTCGACGAACAGGGCAACATCACCACCCTGGGCCGCGGCGGCTCCGACACCACCGGCGTGGCGCTGGCCGCCGCGCTCAAGGCCGACGAGTGCCAGATCTACACCGACGTCGACGGCGTCTACACCACCGACCCGCGCATCGTGCCTGAAGCGCGCCGGCTGAAGACCATCACCTTCGAGGAAATGCTCGAAATGGCAAGCCTGGGTTCCAAGGTGCTGCAGATCCGCTCGGTCGAATTCGCCGGCAAATACAAAGTAAAACTCCGCGTGCTGTCCAGCTTTCAGGACGAAGGCGACGGCACGCTCATCACCTTCGAGGAAAATGACTCCATGGAACAGGCCATCATCTCCGGCATCGACTTAAACCGCCACTAAGCCTAAATAACGGTGGTGGGGGTGCCCCACCACCCCGGCATCGCCTACCAGATTCTCGGCCCGGTCGCCGACGCCAACATCGACGTCGACATGATCGTGCAGAACGTC